>JBGPQQ010000062.1:0-10960 GCA_041489115.1 Vicinamibacteria bacterium
GGCTGCATCGCGTTCTCACCGCTGGCCCAGGGCCTCCTCTCCGACAGGTACCTCGCCGGCATCCCGACCGGCTCCCGGGCCTCGACGCCCCACGGCTTCCTGCGGCCCGAGCACGTAACCCCCGACAAGGTCGAGCAGGCCCGCAGGCTCGGCGAGATCGCCCGGGCCCGCGGGCAGAGCCTGGCCCAGATGGCGCTGCTGTGGGTCCTGCATCGCCCGGTCGTCACGTCGGCTCTTATCGGGGCGAGCACCGTGCATCAGCTCGACGAGAACCTCGACGCGCTGGCCGCGCCCGTCCTCTCCGACGAGGAGCTCGCGCGCATCGAGGCCGTCCTGGCGTAGGCGTCGCCCGGAAGAGCACGATCGACGAACCGGCCTGTCTCCGCTCGAGCGGGGCGTCCGCTCAGCGGAAGAGGTCGGCTACGTTGATGCTGAGGCCTGGCACGCTCGTGGCCGCCAGGGTGCTTTCAGAGGAGACGACCGCCTTCGCCCGATAGGCATCCGTCTCGGGATCCGGGTCGCGGTGGACCTCCACCGTGGTCTCGGTGAGGTTCACGATCCAGTACTCCGGGATGCCCGCGCGCGCGTAGAGGGCGGCCTTGGTCTGTCGATCGAAGCGCAGCGAATCGCCCGCCACCTCGACGACCAGGAGCGCCGTCCGCGGGTGGTGCTCGCGGGAGCGCGCGTCCTCCAGCCGCACCACCGCCAGATCGGGCTCCGGCTCGCTGTCCTCCGGGAGAGTGAGGGGGAGCTGGGGACGGAGGGCAAGATCCGCGGCCAGCCCCTGCGCCACGAGGCGGTTGAGGTTCTGGATCACGAGAGCATGCGCTGGGCCCTGGGGCGTCATGGCAACGACAGCCCCGGCGATGAGCTCGACATGGTCGTCCTCACCGAGGGTGCCCGCCTCGATCATGCGGTGGTACTCGTCCACCGTGATCCGGCGCTGGCGCTCCAAGACGTCCGAGTGCGTCAGACCCACGCCCATAGCTTAGCACCGGGGAAGTGTCGTACCGGATGAGGGCGCGTGGGGTCCGCTCGCAAACCGGTGGCCCGCCTGCCGCCTTCGCCGAGAAGGCGATGGGTCAGGGGCGCAGACCCTCGACGAGGTAGAGGTCCTGGAAGTAGCGGCCGTATGTGTAGGCGTAGGCGTCGCCATCTGCCGCGAGGGCGAGCGCAACGATGTGGGTAGCGCCTGTGAGGTCGTCCGGCCGCAGTGCCTTCCAGGGAATCAGACGGCCCGTGGCGAGCTCGAGGCGGTCCACCCGGTAGGGCATGCCTACGGGCTCCCGGCTCAGGAACAAGAACCGTCCGTCGCCGCTGACGCGCAGCGGGACGGAGCCGGATGGAAGGCGCGCCGCCATCGCTTGCGGGTCGCCGCCCTGGAGCGGGTATCGGGCCAGCGTTCCGTCGGCGGCGACGCCGATCACTGCTCCGTCGCGGTACGAGCCGCGGATGGAGACGATGCCCTCCGGCGTGACCGGTCGGGGTTCTCCGCCGGAGAGGTCCACGAGAAGGCTACGCGAGCGCCGTTCGCCACCGGCGGCGTAGATCAGGAGGCGTGCTTCGTCGAGGAACCAAGCGTTCTCGATCCACCCGAACCGTTCTGACGGAAGCGTCCGCGACTCGCCCGGGCCCGTGGGCGTGACGATGTACCGCGGACGCGGGTCGGGAGAGGCGACGAGCGCCCACATCCCCTTGGGCGAGAGCGCCAGAGGCGTGCCCTCACCCAACCGGACCGGGGAGCCGCCGCGTGTGGGCCCAATGTACGTCAGGGCCCCCGGGCGTCCAGGTGAGTCGGCCTCGCAGAGCAGGGCCTGGCTGCCGTCTGCCGAGAGGTCCACCGCCCACGTCCAGCTGAACACCCCGAGCTCCCGCTCGCGTTCCTCGCCCGGGGCCTTCGCTCTCACCCCTGCGCGGTCGAATCCGTGAGTCAGGAGCAGACGGCCGTCGCTCGAGAGGTCCGTCACGTTGAGGTTGCCGGTGCCCCGGTATACCTCGCGCGGCCGGCCGGTCAACTTGCCCCGCCAGACGGACTTGGTGCGTAACGTCTCACCCCCTGAGAACCAGAGCGCGTCGTCCGAGGCCCAGGCGAGCCCGACGACCGAAGGCGGAGCCTGCAGCAGGGTCTTCCGGCCCGCCCTGTCGTACGCCGCGATCCCGTCGATGTCGGCGACGGCGACGCGGTCCCCGCGGGGCGAGACGCGCATTCCGAAAGACCAACCCAGGCGGGCCAACGCCTTTCCGATGGGGTACTCGAGCTGGAAGACACCCTCGACCGGTCGGATGACCGCGAGCTCCCGGCCGTCGGCGGACCAGTCCGCGTCGAAAACCCCGTCCAGGACTCTTCGGGGCTCCCCGCCGGAGAGGGGAACGCGCGCCAGAGTGCCGCTCGACCCGTCGCTGAGGTCGCCCGGAGCCGCCAGGAGAATCGCGAGCTCGCTCGTGGAAGAGACGCTCAACAGGCGCGCCGGAGGCAGGCCGAGGGAGCGCGACTCCGGGCCCTCCACGCGGGTCGTGAAGATCTCGGGCGGGTGGCCGTCCCAGAACGCGCTGTAGACGACCGTCTTGCCGTCCGGCGTGAAGCGGGCCCGGCTGACCACGCCCCGGCGGAAGGTGAGCTGGGTGATCTTCGGCAGGGGCCGTTCCCAGAGCATTCGACCGTACAGCAGGCCGATCCCGACTCCCGCGAGAAGGAGGGGCAGGCCGATCGCGCTGGCTGCGAGCCAGCGCGGTCGCGGTCGCACAGGGGAGGCGGCTGCCTCTATCCCCGGCCGCGACGTGCCCGACTCCGCCTCGAGCGCGAAGGCGACGTCTTTCGCCGACTGGAAGCGCTCCTCCGGGTCCTTCTCGAGGCAGCGCCGGACGATTCGCTCCAGGCTCGCGGGGACGGCGAGGCCCGGCCGCGACAGGTCTTCCGGGTCCTTCGTCAGGATTGCCGTCATCGTGTCCGCCGGCGTGTCGCCGCTGAAGGCCCGCCGGCCCGACAGCATCTCGTAGACGACCGCCCCGAGGGCGAAGATGTCCGAGCGCGCGTCCACCGCGTGGCCGCGCACCTGCTCGGGAGCCATGTAGCCGACGGTGCCCACCAGCTTCCCCTCGGCGGTGTCGGTCGAGAGCTGGGAGCCGGCGACGTCCTGAGGGTCCACCTGCGTGAGCTTGGCGAGGCCGAAGTCGAGGATCTTGACCCGCCCGTCCTTCGTCACGAAGAGGTTGCCGGGCTTGAGGTCGCGGTGGACGACGCCATGCTCGTGCGCCGCGGCGAGGCCGTGGGCGACCTGCTGCGCGTACTCGGTGGCCTTGCGCGGCGGCATCGGGCCGGCGGCGAGGACCTCGCGGAGCGAGCGGCCCTCGAGGAGCTCGGTGACGAGGTAGGGGGCGCCGTCGTGCGAGCCGACGTCGAAGAGGGTGAGGACGTTGGGGTGGTTGAGGGAGCCGGCGAGGCGGGCCTCCTGCTCGAAGCGGTGGAGGCGCTCGGGGCTCTGGCTGTACTCGCCGGGGAGGACTTTGACCGCGACGTCGCGGCCGAGGCGGGTGTCGCGGGCGCGGTAGACCTCGCCCATCCCCCCGGCCCCGATCGGGCCCAGGATCTCGTACGGCCCCAGCCGCGTTCCGGCCGAGAGCGCCATGGTTGACTCCAGAGGATCCATCGCATGATGCGCTCCCGCGGGGGCCGTTCAATGAGCCGTTCGAACCATGGTGCCGTCAGCTCGCTGCCAGAGGCACGCCCGTCGAGCCGTCATCACCCGGCGGCCTCCCGGCGAGAGACGACGTGTCGGGCTGCCCCGCAGTTGAACGCCTCCGGTGGCGCTCCTAGACTTCGGGGATGAGCACCACGGCCGATCCTCTCCTGGAGACGCTGGTCAACGACTTCGGGGGCAACTACACCTTTGCCCTCGACCTGCTCGAGCAGTACCGGCAGGACCGACGGAGCGTGGACGCCACCTGGCGGGCCTACTTCGACAAGGCCCTCGGCCTGCCGCCTGAGGCGGAGCAACCGCCGGTCACGGTGATCGTCAACGAGGCGCCGAAAGCGGCGCCGGCCGAGGCCCCGGGCGCGGGGCTCCAGACGCTCGCCCGCCAGGACGTGCCGGTCGTGGCCGCGGGCGACCGCTCGAAGGCGGTGGCGCGAGTCTCCATCCTCCCCGGCGACATCCTCCAGCCGATCCGGGGAGGAGCGGTGCGCATCGTCGAGAACATGGAGGCGAGCCTCCAGATCCCGACCGCCACCTCCGTGCGCACGATCCCCGTGCGAACGCTCGAGGAGAACCGCCGCCTCCTCAACAAGCACCGGGAAGCGGCAGGGCAGGGCAAGGTGAGCTTCACTCACCTCGTGGCCTGGGCCATCCTCCGCTCGCTCGACACGTTCCCCCGCATTAACGACGCCTACGCGGAAGTGGACGGCCAGCCGCACCGCATCCAGCGCGACCAGGTCCGCCTCGGGATCGCGGTGGACGTGCAGAAGAAGGACGGCTCGCGCACGCTCCTCGTCCCGAACATCAAGGACGCCCAGACACTGAGCTTCGCCGAGTTCCTGAAGGCCTTCGACGACCTCGTGGCCCGCTCCCGCAAGGGCACGATCTCGCCCGACGACTTCATGGGCACGACGGTCTCGCTCACCAACCCCGGCACGGTGGGCACGACCTCGTCGGCGCCGCGCCTCATGCCCGGTCAGGGCGTCATCGTTGCGACCGGCACCCTCGACTACCCGGCCGAGTACAAGGCGATGGCCCCGCGCACGCTGGGGCTCCTCGGGATCAGCAAGGTGATGACGGTGACGTCCACGTACGACCACCGCATCGTCCAGGGCGCCGAGTCGGGCCTCTTCCTCGCTCGCATGGAGGACCTGCTGAAGGGTGAGGACGGCTTCTACGACCGCGTCTTCGCGGACCTGGGCCTGCCGCACCGGCCGGTGAAGTGGGAGATGGACGCGAACACCGCCCTCTTCGGGACGCCGGGCGGTCGCGAGGAGGTCGAGAAACAGACGAAGGTCCTGCAGCTCATCCACAACTACCGGGTGCGCGGCCACCTCGTGGCCGATCTCGACCCGCTCGACCGTGCCCGCGCCCCGCACCGCGACCTCGACCCCGCCACCTACGGCTTCACCCTCTGGGACCTCGACCGCGAGTTCGTGACCGGCGGGCTGTCCGGCGAGGACAAGGCGACGCTGCGCGAGATCCTCGACACCCTGCGGGAGACCTACTGCGGGACGATCGGCGCCGAGTACATGTACATCGCCGACCCCGAGCGGAAGGAGTGGCTCCAGCACCGCATGGAGTCGACGCGGAACTACCCGGCCCTCGACGCGGCGAGCAAGAAGCGCGTCCTCGAGAAGATCGTCGAGGCGGAGAGCTTCGAGCGCTTCCTCCACGCGAAGTACGTGGGGCACAAGCGCTTTTCGCTCGAGGGCGGGGAGGCGCTCATCCCGCTCCTCGACCGCATCCTGAACGACGCGGCGCTCCGCGGCCTGCGCGAGGTCGTGATCGGCATGCCGCACCGCGGTCGCCTCAACGTCCTCGCGACCACGGTGGGGAAGCCCCTCTCGCAGATCTTCGCCGAGTTCGAGGGCAACGACCCGTCGTCCTACCAGGGCTCGGGCGACGTGAAGTACCACCTCGGCGCCACGGGCACCCACCTCGGCGACACCGGCGAGACGATCACCGTCACCGTCGCCCCGAACCCCAGCCACCTCGAGTTCGTGAACCCGGTCGTCGAGGGCATGGTGCGCGCGAAGCAGGACGCGATCGGCGACCGTGAGCACGCGCGGGTGCTGCCCGTCCTCCTCCACGGGGACGCCGCCTTCGCCGGGCAGGGAGTCGTGGCCGAGACCATGCACCTCTCCGGCCTCCACGGCTACCGCACGGGCGGCACGATCCACGTGGTGGTGAACAACCAGATCGGGTTCACCACCCTGCCCGAGGACGCGCGGAGCTCCACCTACGCGACCGACGTCGCCAAGATGGTCCACGCCCCCGCCTTCCACGTGAACGGCGACGACCCCGAGGCCGTCGCCTACGTGGCCGGGCTCGCCCTCGAGTACCGGCAGAAGTTCCGCAAGGACGTCGTGATTGACATGGTGTGCTACCGCCGCTGGGGCCACAACGAGACCGACGAGCCGAGCTACACCCAGCCGCTCATGTACGCGAGGATCAAGACCCACCCGTCCGCGGCGACCCTCTACGGCGAGAAGCTGGTGCGCGAGGGCGTCCTCACCCGGGAGGAGCTCGACAAGGTCTGGGCCGACAAGAAGGCCCAGATGCAGGCGGAGAAAGCCGGCGACGGGACGCCCTTCGTCACGATCGCCCGCCGGGAGCCGCACGAGCCGGCGCCGGTCGACGCCTCCGCGATGCGGGGGCGGCTGAAGACGGTGCTCCGGGCCCTTGGGACGCTCCCCGACGGCTTCGAGATCCACCCGAAGCTCGTCCCCTTCGTGCGGAAGCGGGCGGAGCTCCTCGACGGCAGGGGCGACGTGGACTGGGCGACGGCGGAGTCGCTCGCGTGGGGGACGCTGCTCCTGGAGGGCGTGCCCGTTCGTCTTTCCGGGCAGGACTCGGGGCGCGGCACCTTCTCGCAGCGCCACGCCGTCCTTTACGACGTCAGGACGCAGGAGGAGTACGTGCCGCTCAACGCCGTGGCCCCGTCCGGCGTCCGCTTCGAGGTCTACGACTCGCTCCTCTCCGAGGCCGCGGTGATGGGGTTCGAGTACGGCTACTCGGTCGCCGAGCACCGGACCCTCGTGCTGTGGGAGGCGCAGTTCGGCGACTTCATGAACGGGGCGCAGGTCATCATCGACCAGTTCCTTTCGGGCTCGGAGACGAAGTGGGGCCAGCCGAGCGGCCTCGTGCTGCTGCTGCCGCATGGCCACGAGGGACAGGGGCCGGAGCACTCGAGCGCGCGCATCGAGCGCTTCCTGACCCTCGCGGCCGAGGACAACCTCCGCGTCGCCTATCCCTCGACGCCGTCGTCCTACTTCCACCTCCTCCGTCTGCAGGGCCGCGACCCCGTCGAGAAGCCGCTCGTCGTCTTCACGCCGAAGAGCCTCCTGCGCCACCCCCGGTGCGTCTCGTCGCTGCCGGAGCTGGCCGACGGCCGCTTCGAGCCGGTGATCGACGATCGCGCCGCGGACCCGGCGCGGGTCCGGCGCGTCGTGCTGTGCAGCGGCAAGGTCTACTTCGACCTGCTGAAGGCCCGCGAGGGCGTGAGGCGCGACGACGTCGCCCTCCTCCGCGTCGAGCGGCTCTACCCGTTCCCCTCGGCGGAGCTCCAGGCCGCGATCGCCCGCTACTCTCCGCAGGCCGAGCTCGTCTGGTGCCAGGAGGAGCCGCGCAACATGGGCGCGTGGCGCTTCGTGCGCGAGCGCTTCCTGGACGGGGACGTCGAGGCCGGCGGCCGGCAGCCCCGGTACGCGGGCCGCGCCGCCTCGGCCGCGCCCGCGCCCGGCTCGCTGAAGGTGCACGTCGCCGAGCAGGAGGCGCTCGTTCGGGACGCGCTGGGCACGTAGGAGACGGGCGGCGGTATACTGATTTCATCCGGGGCTTCGAGCCGCCCCCCTTCCCTTCCTGAGAGCAGGAGCATGGCCACGACCGCCGTACCGCCGCGCCGCCGCGAGGTCCTCGAGAGCGCCGTCATCCGCTTCGCCGGGGACTCGGGCGACGGAATGCAGATCACCGGCAGCCAGTTCTCTAACACGACTGCCCTCTTCGGGAACGATCTCGCCACGTTCCCCGACTACCCGGCGGAGATCCGCGCCCCCGCGGGCACGCTGCCCGGGGTGAGCGGGTTCCAGGTCCACTTCGGGGCGACCGACGTCCCCACGCCGGGCGACGCGGTGGACGCGCTCGTGGCGATGAACCCGGCCGCGCTGAAGGTGAACCTGCTCGACCTGAAGCGGGGCGGCATCCTCATCGTCAACGCCGACGACTTCGGGGAGACCGACCTCAAGAAGGCGGGGATGACGACGAACCCCCTCGAGGACCGCTCGCTCGAGGGGTACCGCGTGTTCGCGGTCGAGCTCACGAAGCTGACCCGCGCCGCGCTCCGGGAGACGGGCCTCGACGCGAAGAGCATGGACCGGTGCAAGAACTTCTTCGCGCTCGGCATGTGCTACTGGCTCTACAACCGGTCGATGGACGCCACCAACCGGTGGCTCGAGGACAAGTTCAGGGCGAAGCCCGCTCTCGCCGAGGCCAACAAGCTCGCCCTGAAGGCGGGCTACGCCTACTGCGACGCGACCGAGGCCTTCGAGGTCACCTTCGAGGTCCCGCCGGCGCGGCTCGCGCCCGGCGTCTACCGCAATCTCTCCGGCAACAGCGCCCTCGCCCTCGGCTTCGTGGCCGCGGCGCAGAAGGCGGGCCTCCCGCTCTTCCAGGGCAGCTACCCGATCACGCCGGCCTCCGACATCCTCCACGAGCTCTCCATGTTCAAGGAGTTCGGCGTCGTCACCTTCCAGGCCGAGGACGAGATCGCGGCAATCACGTCCGCGATCGGCGCCGCCTACGCGGGCTCGCTCGCCATCACCACGACCTCGGGCCCGGGCATGGCGCTGAAGACCGAGGCGATCGGCCTCGCCACGATGGTCGAGCTGCCCCTCGTGGTCGTGGACATCCAGCGGGGCGGGCCCTCCACGGGGCTCCCCACGAAGACCGAGCAGGCCGACCTCTTGCAGGCGCTCTTCGGGCGCAACTCCGAGGCACCGGTGCCGGTGCTGGCCCCGTCCTCGCCCGGCGACTGCTTCTGGGTCGCGTTCGAGGCGAGCCGCATCGCGATCAAGTACATGGTGCCGGTCATCGTGCTCTCCGACGGGTACCTCGCGAACGGGGCCGAGCCGTGGCGGGTCCCCGCCGTCGAGGAACTGCCCGAGATCCCGGTCCGCTTCCGCACCGACCCCGCCGGGTTCCGGCCCTACGCGCGCGAGCCGCACACGCTGGCGCGCCCGTGGGTCGTCCCGGGGACGCCCGGGCTCGAGCACCGCATCGGCGGCCTGGAGAAGGAGGACGGCAGCGGCAACATCAGCTACGACCCCCTCAACCACGAGACGATGGTCCGCCTGCGCGCGGCGAAGGTGGAAGCCGTCGCCGCGGACGTGCCCGACGCCCTTCCCGCGGGCGATCCCGACGGCGAGCTTCTGCTCGTCGGCTGGGGCTCGACCGGCGGCGCCATCACGGCCGCGCTCCGCGCCCAGCGCGAGAAGGGGCGCCGCATCGGCCACGTGCACCTCCGGCACCTCAACCCGCTGCCGAAGAACCTGGGCGACGTGATCCAGCGTTACCGGCGCGTGCTCGTGCCGGAGCTCAACATGGGACAGCTCCTCTGGGTGCTCCGCGCGAAGTACCTCGTGGACGCGGTGGGATATTCGAAGGTCCAGGGCAAGCCTTTCATGCAGTCCGAGATCGAGTCGAAGATCGACGAGGTCCTGGGAAGGTAGGAAACCACATGGCGGCGACGCTTCCCGCGTACACGAAGAAGGACTTCCAGAGCGACCAGGAGGTGCGATGGTGCCCCGGCTGCGGGGACTACGCGATCCTGGCCGCCGTGCAGTCCGTGTTCCCCGAGCTCGGGATCCCGAAGGAGAAGTTCGTGATCGTCTCAGGCATCGGGTGCTCGAGCCGGTTCCCGTACTATGTGAACACCTTCGGCTTCCACAGCATCCACGGGCGCGCGCCGGCGGTGGCGACGGGCGTGAAGATCGCGCGGCCCGACCTCGAGGTGTGGGTGGCGACGGGCGACGGCGACTCGCTCTCGATCGGCGGCAACCACACGATCCACATGCTGCGGCGCAACGTGGTGATCAAGGTGCTGCTCTTCAACAACCGGATCTACGGCCTGACCAAGGGGCAGTACTCGCCAACCTCCGAGCTCGGCAAGAAGGCGAAGTCCACGCCCTACGGCTCGCTCGACCGGCCCTTCAACCCGCTCTCGCTCGCCCTCGGGGCCGAGGCCACGTTCGTGGCCCGCTCGGTGGACGTCTTCCAGCCCCACCTCAAGGCCGTCCTCAGGAAAGCCGCGGCCCATCAGGGCTCGGCGTTCGTCGAAGTGCTGCAAAACTGCAACATCTTCAACGACGGCGCGTGGGAGGGCCTGACCGACAAGGACTTGCGCGACGACGCGACCCTCGCGCTCGAGCACGGCAAGCCGCTCGTGTTCGGGAAGGGCCGCGACACGGGCATCCGGCTGAACGGCCTCGCTCTCGAGGTGGTGAAGCTCGGCGACGGCGTGACCGAGGGCGACCTGATCGTCCACGACGAACGCAACCCGAATCCCGCGTATGCGTTCCTGCTGTCGCGGATGGACGCGACGCCGGGATTCCCGACGCCGATCGGCGTCCTGCGCGCGGTCGAAGCGCCGCGGTACGAGGCGCTGATCGCCGACCAGGTCCGCGCGGTCACCGAGAAGAAGGGGCAAGGCGACCTCGCGCGGCTGCTGCGCGCGGGCGACACGTGGGAGGTGCGGTAACACCTCGTAACACTTTCGCTCCACTTTTCCCCTTGACAGCGCGAGGGGCACGGGACGATCTTTGGGTCAGAGAAAGCGCCCGCCACTACCGCAGGAGGTGAAGCCGAGGCGGAAGCGATCTCGATGGGGCGCGACGGGCCGATTGACGCGCGAGGCGGGATCGGCGACCGGCGCCACGGAGCTTCCGGAAGACGCGAGGAGCGAGAGATGGAAGCACAGGGCAGTCCGCCGGGCCTGACGGGGGCCGAAAGGCCCGCGACCATCGCGTGAACGACTGAAGCGCACCCTGTGGTGCGCTGGGTAAGAATGCCCCGAATGACACGACCCGGGAGCTCAGTCTCCCGGGTCTTTTCGTCTCCGGCGCCCGCTACCTGGACCGGATGACTGGCGGCCCCCCGCGCATCGTCACGGAGCCGGATTTCCGCGGCGGCGTCGACGGGAAGGTCGTCATCCGGGATGCGCTCACCCTGGATATGACTCTCAACCCCGATTTCAGCCAGGTGGAATCCGA
>JBGPQQ010000063.1:0-10959 GCA_041489115.1 Vicinamibacteria bacterium
CAAGAGCCCCGATGTCCTGCGCGACGCGATCGAAACCGGTCTGAGCCTGGGCACCTGGCAGGCGGACAGCTTCGCGCTGGCGGACGGCTGGGTGGAATCGGAGGGGCGCTACTCCGCTCTTCGGGCGCGGGTGAACGTTCGCATCGACCTCGACGGTGACAGCCTACTCGTCAAGCCGGACATCGCAGCACGCCAGATGCGTGAGGACGCCGAGCGCGAGGCCGCCCCCGGCCGTCCGCCGATCGAAGGCGCGGAAGCCGACCCTCGTTTGCGGGGCCCTCGCCCCGGCGAGCCCCAGCCTCCGGCCGAGGCCCCTCCCCGCGTGCTGCGTCGCTTCCACGGCTCGGTCTCCCTGGACCCGGCCCGCACGGGCCGCGACGCTGGCCGGATCGCAGATGAGGTTCTGAGCCACCTGACCCCTCTCAGGGGGACCCGTGTCACGGTCACCCTCGAGATCCAGGCTGAGGCTCCCGACGGCGTGCCCGACAACGTGGTGCGAACGGTGACCGAGAACTGCAAGACCCTGAAGTTCACGACCTCCGGATTCGAGGAGGACTGATGATCGGCCATCCGTAGGTTGACTACATCTTTCCGAAGGCTCTCCTGAACAAAGTCGGCGTCCGGCGCACGGATCGAGACGAGATCGCGAACCTGGCCTCTTGGCTGCACGCCCCAACCGGAAGATCTCCAACAGGCAGCCGATCGAGTACTTGTCCGAGATAGCGGACACGCACCCGGAGCGGCTGGAAACTCAGTCTGTCCCCATGGATCGTGGGCTGCGAAACCGAGATAGCCACGATGCCCGCCACGGTGATAGGTCCCCGCCGGGCGGGCGGGCGGCCGTGGCTGCCGTCTAGAATCGGAGACTGTGAGCCTCCACTGGCTGTCGCAGGGCATGGCCGACGCGCCGGCCGACGACGCGTGGCTCTCGCCCCGCGAGGCGGTGTGGGTCGCCCACATGCGCTTCCCGAAGCGGCGGAGCGAGTTCCGCCTGGGGCGGTGGACGGCGAAGGTGGCGCTCGCCCTCTACCTGGGCCGCGGCCGCTCCGTCGAGGAGCTGCGCGCGATCGAGATCGACCGCGCTCCCGACGGAGCGCCGTCGCCGCTCGTGGACGGCCGCCCGGCAGCGGCCTACGTCACGATGACCGACCGGGCCGACCAGGCCGTGTGCCTCGTGGGTCCGCCGGGCACCGCCCTCGGCTGCGACCTCGAGCTCGTGGAGCCGAGAAGCGACGCGTTCGTCGGCGACTACCTGACGCCGGCGGAGCAGCGGCTCGTCACCGCGGCCGGAGACGGGGATGCCCGCGACCTCCTCGCCAACCTCGTCTGGTGCGGCAAGGAGTCGGCGCTCAAGGTGCTCCGCACCGGCCTGCGGCGCGACACGCGCAGCGTCGAGGTTTCGTTTCCGGAAGGGCCGAGAATCGACGGCTGGGCGCCGATGAGCGTCCGCGCCGCCGAGGGCCCCGTCTTCCCGGGCTGGTGGCAGCGCTTCGGAACCTTCGTCCTGACGGTGGCCGCGACGGAGCCCTTCGCGCCGCCGCGGCCGCTCGTCGACCCGCCCGGCCTCGCGACCGCCGTGCCCGCGCACTCCTGGATGAGCGGCGCTCGGGCAAGCCATTGACAGCACTGTCGCGCGCTCGATAGGCTCGGTCTCAGCCTGCATGCACCCTCGAGGGTCGTGGGGGGCGGGCGGCGCTCCTCCCACGCTGCGATTGCTGCGCGTTCCGGCCGCGGCTCTCTTCGGTTGCGCCCTGACCTCGGCGCCCCCCGCGTGGGCGCTCGATCCGACGAAGGCGATCACCCAGTACAGCCAGGACGCCTGGTCGACCGCGGACGGGCTGCCCCAGGGCGCCATCCAGGCCATCGCCCAGACCCGCGACGGCTACCTCTGGTTCGGAACACGCTCCGGCCCCGCACGGTTCAACGGCGTCGCGTTCACCGCGTTCGACGCCGAGAACGGCATTCGGCTGGGGGACATGGACGTCCGCTCCCTGCGGGCGGCGAACGACGGGTCGCTGTGGCTGGGAACGGACGGGAAGGGGTTCCTGCGGTTCCGCGACGGCTCGTTCGCGGCGGTGCCAGGCTTCGCGGACGACAGCGGCAACCAGATTCTCGAGGACCGCGACGGCGTCGCCTGGTTCGCGACGTGGGCGGGCCTGGTGCGCTTCGACGGCACCAAGGGCAGGCGGATCACGCTCCAGGACGGCCTGCCCCACGACTCCGTCTTCGCCGTCGTGGGGACCGAAGACGGTGCCGTCTGGGCCGCCACCACCTCGGGGCTCGCGGAGCTTAGGGGCGGCCGGGTCGTCGGTACGCGGAAGGACCTGAGCGGGCAGCCGCACTGCCTGCTCGTCGATCGACGGCGCGCGCTCTGGGTGGGGACCACCGGGGGCCTCGACCGGCTGGCCGACGGCCACGTCACCCACTTCACGGAGAGCGACGGTCTCCTCGGGAGCCAAGTGAACGCCCTCGCCGAGGACCGGGACGGGAACCTGTGGATCGGCACCGACGCCGGGCTCAGCCGGCTCCACGAGGGACGGTTCGACGCCTACACTGTGGCCGACGGGCTCCCCGGATCCAGCGTCGTCTCTCTGCTCGAAGACCGCGAGGGCAGCCTCTGGATCGGCCTGCTGGGGAACGGTCTGGTCAGGCTGCGCGACGGCATCGTGACGACCTACGCGCGACGCGAGGGCTTGCCGGAGGATCACGTGACGTGCGTGCTCGAGTCGCGTGACGGCTCGTTGTGGATCGGGACGAGCCGTGGCCTCGCCCGCTACCACCGCGGCTCGTTCCGCATCTACGGAAAGAAGGACGGCCTGCTCAACGCGTCGATCCTAGGGCTCTGGGAGCGCCGGAGCGGGGAGATCGCGATCGCCACCTACAGCCCGCAGCTCAACCTCATCAAGGCCGATCGGGTCACGGTGTTGGGGCCCCTGAAGATCGAAGGCTCGGTTCCTGCCGTCCTGATCGAGGACCGCCTGGGCGCTCTTTGGGTGGGAACCCGAGGTCTCGGGCTCTTCCACGTGCAGGGGGAGAAGGTCGATCACTACCCGTTCGCCGAGCCGGCCGGCGCCGGAGTGATCCACGCCGCGATCGAGGACTCGAAGGGCATCCTGTGGTTCGGCACCGCCAACGGGCTGACCCGCTACGAGCACGGAAAGTTCTCGAAAATCGCGGTCTACGGCCAGGGTGGGGTGATCTTCTCCATCCACGAGGACGGCCGGGGGACGCTCTGGATCGGCACGCGGGACAACGGCATCTGCCGCTTCCGGGACGGCCATACGCTGCGCTGCTACTCGAAGGCGGACGGGCTCTTCGACAACGCCGTCTACCAGGTGCTCGAAGACGACCGCGGACTCCTTTGGATGGGCGGCCCGCGCGGGATCTCGAGCGTGGCCATGAAGGACCTCGACGACCTGGACGCGGGCCGGTTAGAGAATCTCACGTCGGAGCACTACGGGATCGCCGACGGCATGAAGAGCACCCAGTGCGAGGTGCGGGTTTCGCCCGCGGGGGTGCGGAGCACCGACGGACGCCTCTGGTTTCCGACCACCAAGGGCCTGGTCTCGGTCGACCCCGACAAACCCAGGGCCCGCGCGCTCGTGCCCCCCGTCATCATCGAGAGGGCGCTCGTCAACGGCCGGCCGCTCCCACCCGGCGGCGTGGCCCCGCCCGGGCATGGTGCGATCGACCTCTCCTACGCGGTGCTCACCTATCTCGCGCCGCGTCGGGTGCGGTCACGATACCGGCTGGAGGGCTTCGACCCCGACTGGATCGACGCGGGAGGCAAGAGGGAAGCCCACTACACCAACCTCCCGCCGGGGGAATACCGGTTCCGGGTGGTCGCGGGCTACGAAGGGGTTTGGAACGAGGAGGGGGCCGTCGTGGCCATTCGCCTCGAGCCCCATTTCTACGAGACACGCTGGTGGCATGCCTTGGTCATTGCCGTGTTTGCGAGTCTCGCCTGGGCCGCCTATCGCGCGCGCACCCACCAGCTCCGCGCGCGGCAGATCGAGCTGTCGACGAAGATCCGGGAAGCCCTGGCCAGCGTACGGACGCTGCGGGGGCTCCTGCCGATGTGCGCTTGGTGCAAGAAAGTCCGCGACGACAAGGGGTACTGGGAGCAGATCGAGGCCTACGTGAAGGGCCACTCCGAGGCCGACATCACCCACGGCATCTGTCCCGACTGCGCCGAGAAGCTCCGTTCGCAGCGGCCCGGCCCTCCGTCCGGCTCGACCGGCGGGTGAGCGCCCGGGCCCTTGGCCGCGGGGGCCGGGGCGATGGAGGACCTGCTCAGGCCTGCCTTCGCAGGCCGACCGCCGCCAGCAGCCATGCGACCGTCAGCAGCGCGAAGGCCAGGATGAGAGGTACCGTGGCCTCGGCGAGCCCGGCCAGGAACGTCCGCCAGGCCGCGGCCGCCGCGTCTCCTGCCTGCTCGAGCCGGCGAATCACCCCCACCAGGCCGTTCGTGATCCCGAGGAGGAAGGCGGTGAGGGCCGCGAAGGTCGTGGTCGCGGACAGCGGCCGCAGGACCGCGAGGCCGTGCTCGCTGGGACGGAGCGCGAAGCGGATGGCCGTCGCCAGAGCGGCGAGGCCTACAATCGCGACGAACGCGGTAATGACGATGCCGGGAGCCATGTCCACCTCCTTGACGATCTTCGTCATGGAGAAGAACGCGGTCGGGGGCGCTTCGTGACCGCGCGTCACGCCCGGCCCGCCCGCGCGTACTAGCCTTCGTGGACCGGGAGATCGAGCTCCGGCTCGTGGCCCGCCTCACGGCCGGGGACCCGGCCGCCTTCGAAGCGATCTACGAGGCCTACCGGCCGCGTCTCTTCGGCTTCCTGGTCCGACTCAGCCGCCGGCGCGACGTGGCCGAGGATCTGCTGGAGGAGACGTGGCTGCGCCTGGTGACCCGGGCCACGACCCTCACCGCCGACGCGCGGCTCGCCCCGTGGCTGTTCACGGTGGCCCGCAACCTGTACTTGAGCTGGCGCCGGTCCCGGGCCGTGGACTCCACGCGGACGAGCGAGCTCGATCCCGCTTGGCCCGCGCCGGAGCGCGGCGACTCGCCGTTCGAGGCGGCCGCGCGGGCCGAGCTCGAGCGGAGGGTGGAGGCCGCCCTGGCGCGCCTCCCCCTGCGGGACCGCGAGGTGCTGCTGCTGGTGGGCGTCGAGGGGATGACCCCGTCGGAGGCGGCGGGCGTGTACGGGCTCCCGGCCGTCACCGTGCGGGCGCGCCTCCACCGCGCCCGGGAGAGGCTCGCCGCCGAGATCAGGGCTTCTCGCCCGGAATCGCGAGCGAAAGCGGGGTGATGAGCATGACGACGTGGGAGCCCGGGGACGTGGTCGAGGAGGGCCTCTCCGCCCTGCGCGCCCACGACGCGCCTCCGGAGCGGGTCGAGCGGATCCGCGCGCGGTGCGTGGCCGCGCTCGCGGCACGGCGGCGGACCGAGGAAGCGCGAGGCTGGAGCCTCGCCGGGTGGCGGGGCTGGCTCGAGCCGGCGCTTGCCCTCGGCCTCGGTGCGCTCTACCTGGCCGAGGCCATCAGCCGCGCGCTGGCGGTCTATCGCTGAGCCCCCCGGCTCAGCGTGGTGGGTGCTGGCGGAGCGTCATGCCCGACTCGGTGATGAGCCGCCGGTACGCCTCCTCGAGGCCCGCGCCGTACTCGTAGGGCTCGTCGTACACGATCTCGCGGATGCCGGCCTGGATCGACTCCTTGGCGCAGCCGAAGCAGGGGCGGAGCGTCGCGTAGAGGACGCCGCCGTTCGTGGCGTTGCCGTGGCGGGCGGCCATGACGATCGCGTTCTGCTCGGCGTGCACGCAGACGCACGTGTCGTAGCCGGCCCCGGGCGGGGCGTCCGAGGCGCAGCGCGGGCAGCCGCCATCGGTGCAGTTGGCGACGCCCATCGGTGTACCGTTGTACCCCGTCGCGATGATCGCCTTCTCGACCACGACGAGCGCGCCCACCCGGCGGCGGACGCAGTTCGAGCGCGTCGAGACCGCCCGCGCGATCCCCATGTAGTACTCGTCCCAGCCCGGCCGTTCGAAGGTCACGGTCCCTCCCCGAGAGGGGCGCAGTGTGCCCCCGGCCGCGTTGCTTCCGCAAGCCCCGCTTGACCGCCGGCCGGGGGCGGGGAGAGGATCGGCGCGGTCCCGCCGCCATGCCGGCCAACCTCTCGCCCGAGTACAAGGACGCGCAGGAGAAGTTCCGCCGGGCGCGCGAGCCGCAGGAGAAGCTCGAGTGCCTGCGGGAGATGCTGCGCACGATCCCGAAGCACAAGGGGACCGAGCACCTCCAGGCCGAGATCAAGACCCGCGTCAAGGAGCTGACCGAGGACCTCGGCAGGCCGAAGAAGGGGGCGGTGCGCGGCGGCCCCGACCTCACCGTCCGTCACGAGGGCGCGGCGCAGGTGGCGCTCGTGGGCCCGCCGAACGCGGGGAAGTCGAGCCTGCACGTGAAGCTCACCGGGTCGCACGCGGTCGTGGGGCCGTACCCGTTCTCGACGAAGCACCCGCTGCCCGGCATGCTCCTCCACGAGGACGTGCAGTTCCAGCTCGTGGACCTTCCGCCCGTGGCCGAGGACTACATGGAGCCCTGGATGAGCGGAACGCTCCACAACGCGGACGCGGTGGCGCTGGTGGTGGACCTCGCCGATCCCGGCTGCGTGGACCTACTCGGCGCGATCGAGCGGCGGCTGGCGGAGAAGAAGGTAAGCCTCGTGCCGCGCCTCGGCGCTCCCGGGGTCGCCGAGCCCGACGAGAGTGGAGACGACGCCGGCCTCGACCCCTTCCGCGCGCGGCTGCCGACTCTCCTCCTCGCGAACAAGGCCGACCTCTTCGCGCAGCCCGAAGCCGAGCTCGCGGTCTTC
This sequence comes from Vicinamibacteria bacterium, assembly GCA_041489115.1. Classification (GTDB taxonomy): domain Bacteria; phylum Acidobacteriota; class Vicinamibacteria; order Fen-336; family Fen-336; genus DATBSL01. The sequence goes on from JBGPQQ010000063.1 coordinate 6,869, forward strand.
CGGGAGATCGCCCCCGACCCGTTCGACTCGCTGGCGGTGTCGGCGGAGACCGGCGCCGGCCTCGCCGCGGTCGGCCCCGTCCTCTTCTCGCTCCTCGGGATCGTGCGCGTCTACTCGAAAGTCCCCGGCCACCCGCCGGACATGGGACGGCCGTTCACGCTGCGTGGCGGCGGGACCGTGCGCGACGTGGCGCAGCAGGTCCACCGGGGGATGGCAGTCGAGCTCAAGTTCGCGCGGGTCTGGGGGGGGAGCGCCGAGTTCGAGGGCCAGCAGGTGAGCGCCGCCCACGTCGTGAGGGACCGCGACGTGGTCGAGCTGCACTGGTAGGTCGTCAGACCGACTGCACCGCTTCCCGCAGCACCGACATGACGGCCTCGTGCTCGTGGGCGAGGCTCGCGATGAGGGCATCCGCCCCCGTGGCCTGGCCCTCTGCACCCAGGCGCTCGAGCCGCTGGCACAGGCTGGCCATCCCCTCCGCTCCGACGATGCCGGCGCTTCCTTTGACGCTGTGCGCGGCCCCGCGCAACGCCGCGCCGTCGTTCTCGCGCGCGGCCAGCTGCATGTCGCCGAGCCTCTCCTGGAAGTCCTCGTCGAACTCGCGAACCAGGACCGCGAGGAAGCCGGGGCCGTCACGCTCGAGGGCCTTGAGGTTCGACAGGGCCTGGTGGTCGACGAGCGTCGCTCCGCGCTCGGCGGGCGGCGGCGCCGGCTCGGCCGGCCGTCCGTCCACCGCGGACGACGGCGCGTGCCGCTCCAGCGCCTGCTCGAGCGAGCCCAGGTCCGTGGGCTTCGCGAGGTAATCGTCCATGCCGGCGGCGAGGCACCGCTCGCGGTCGCCACGGAGGGCGTTCGCGGTGAGGGCCACGATGGGAACGTGCGGGCCGTCTCCCTCGCGGCGCCGCACCTCGCGCGTGGCGTCGAAGCCGTCCACGCCCGGCATCTGGCAGTCCATGAAGACGACGGCGTACTGGCGGCGGGCGACGGCCGCGATCGCCTCCTGCCCGTCGCCCGCCAGGTCGACGTCACAGCCGAGGCGCGTCAGCTGGGCGCGGGTGACGCGCTGGTTCACCAGGTTGTCCTCGGCGAGGAGGACCTGGAGGCGTCGCACCCGCGAGGAGCGCGGGCGAGGCGGATCCGTGGGCGAGTCGGCGCGCCGCTCGGACGCGGCCGACTCTTCCTCCGGCGCGGCCTCGCCGAGCCGCACCGTGCACGTGAACTCGCTGCCTCCCCCGGGCGTGCTCGACGCCTCGATCGCGCCGCCCATCAGCTCGACCAGCCGGCGCGTGATGGCGAGCCCCAGTCCGGCGCCACCGTGCCGTCGTCGGGTCGAGCTCTCGCCTTGGGTGAACGGCTCGAACAGGTGCGGCAGGAACTCGGGAGCGATGCCCACCCCGGTGTCCCGCACGCGCAGCCGGAGGACGATCCCATCGCCGTCGTGGCCGCCGAGATCGAAGAGCGCGGCGATCTCCCCCCGCTCCGTGAACTTGACCGCGTTGGTCAGAAGGTTGAGGAGGACCTGCCGCAGCCGGCCCGGGTCCCCGCACACGCGTCTCGGAACGTCCGGCGCGACCCGGCAGGACAGCTTCAGCCCCTTGCCCTCCGCCGTGGCCGTCACCAGCGCCACGGTGTCCTCCGCGAGCCGCCGCGGATCGAATGCCACCCGCTCGAGGTCCAGCCGGCCCGCCTCGATGCGCGAGAAGTCGAGGAGATCGTCGATGAGGTCGAGCAGCGCCTGTCCCGCGGTGCGGGCCATCTCGGCCTGCTCGCGCTGCTCGCGGCCCAGCGGGCCGTCGAGGAGGAGGCCGGTCGCGCCGAGCACCGCGTTGAGCGGCGTGCGCAGCTCGTGGCCCATGACGGCGAGGAACTCGGACTTCGCGTGCGTCCCGGCTTCGGCGGCCTCCTTGGCCTGCCGCAGCGCCTCCAGGCGCTGGCGCGCCTCGCGCTCCGCCGCCTTGCGCTCGGTGATGTCCACCAGGGCGGCGGTCACTCCCACCACGCGCTCGTCTTCGTCGCGTACCGCCGATTTCGCCACGAGGTACTCGCGTCCGTTGGCGCCGCTGCCCCCGAACCGGGACTCGTAGTGCCGCGTGCCGCCGTCGCGCAACAGCGCCCGATCGACTTCCCCGTGACGGCCGACTTCCTCCGGGGACATGAAGTCCTGGGTGCGGCGGCCGAGGATGGCCTCGCGCGGGTGCCCCATCACTTTCTCGAACGCGCGGTTGCACGCCAGGTAGCAGCCGTCCACGCCCTTGAGGAAGATGGGGCTCGGCACGTTGTCGCTCATGAGCTGGAACAGGGCCGCCTGCTTCCGTGCGAGGCGCTCCGCCCTCCGGCGGGCCTCGGTGGAGCGGGCGAGGGCCAGAGCGACGCCGCCGCTCACGGCCACGAGGAGGGCCGCGAGCGCCAGACTGCGCCCCCGGAACGGGGCGCCCTCCCGGTCGTGCCCCGCGTCCGGGAAGAGGATGCGCCACGTGCCAGAGGCGGAGCCATCCCACGAGGGGAGGGTGACCGTCCCCGCCAAGAGAGGCACAGCCGTCGCCGCCGGCGGCAGGACCCATCGCCCCTGGGCGTCCTGCAGGAAGGGTCCCTCGTCGCCCGGAGCCGTGAGGTCGGCGAACAGCCTGCGCGGTTCGATCTCGGCCACGAGCGCCCATCGGATCCCGTCCACCCCCAGCCCCAGCGGCAGGGCCAGGCAGAGCACGGGCGCTCCTTCGCCCGCCGGCTGCGCCCGATCGAGCAGCATGCTCCCGCTCGGGAGGGTGGACGCCGGCTTCACCGACCGGCCGCAGAGGGACACATCGGGCCGCGGTTTGGCGCCGGCGTCGCTCGCCGTCGCCACCGTCACGCCGCGGCACCAGGGCCGGGTGGCCACGAACGCGGAGAGATCGCGGGCCAGAGCCGCCTTCCTTTTCGGGTCGGGGTTCTCGACATAGTTCCGCACGACGCCGATCGCGCCGAGCATCTGCAGGTCGGAGCGTGCCGTCGCGAGGTCGCTCACCACGACGCGCCCGGCCAGCGCCAGCCGCGAGGCATGCTCGGCCTCGTGGGCGTTCCGGCGTGCCTCCTCCTCCCCCCCCCAGTCGTGGGCGCCGACCAGCGCGACGACGGGTACCGCTGCCGCCAACCAGTAGAGCAGGGCGCGGCGCAGCAGGCGAGCGCGGCCGCCGGAGCCCGGCAGGATCACTCTGGTCAACATGTGGGCTCTTGCCTTCGCTTTCAGTGCCCGCCCAGGAGCGAACGGACGGCCTTGAGCACGTCGTCCGGATTCCCCGGCTTCTGCACGAAGAGGAGGTCGGGGCCGATGGGCACGAGCTGCTCCACGCGCTCCTTCGAGAGGCCGGAGTACACGACGACGGGGGTCTGCATCGTCCCCTGCATGCGGCGCAGGCGGTCGAGGACGGCGGGGCCCCCTCCGCCCGGCATGGCCAGGTCGAGCACGACCAGGTCGGGCTGCGACTGTCGTGCCACCATCGGTCCCTGAAGCGCGTCGAGGGCGGTGAAGACGCGGTAGCCCTCCCTGCCGAGCACCGCCTTGAGGTACGTGAGCACCGTGCGGTCGTCGTCGATCACGAGTATCCGCTCGCCAGCCATGGCCATCTCCTTCCTCTGCTCGAACCCCGGGCTGTAAGGGCGCGGCCCGTACTCCCAGCCATACGTTCCAGCAAGGAACGGGCTAGCGGGGCGAAGCAGACCAATGTCCTCTGATCCAGAGGGATGCGGGATGCCGACGCGCCGACGGCTGGTTCGGCAGGCGGCAAGACCTCCCCGGGTCGGGAGGAAATGCGGTGGCGGCGCCGCTCGGGCGGAAGTCCCGAGCGCTCCGGGAGGCGATCCCGAACCCGCGCGGGGAGCGCCGGAGCGGGAGCGGCTCGTACACCGCTGTGGTTCAGCGACTTGACTCGTCTGGCGCCTCCCGGCACGTGCCCTGCATTCAAGGAGGGGCGGTGCGGGCCGGGCGGCCCGGAACCGGATCCGTCTCCCATGCCCACCCCCACCCCCGGGCCGACCCCCGGCCCTTCGCCAAAGTCGTAGCTCCCCTCGCCGACCGCTTCACCCGCCCCCACACCCCGGCTGACGGCGTTGGATTGCTC
>JBGPQQ010000064.1:0-10918 GCA_041489115.1 Vicinamibacteria bacterium
GGGGTTCCCGCCGCGACCACGTGGCCGCCGTGCCGCCCCGCCCCCGGGCCGAAGTCGATGATCCAGTCGGCCTCCTCCATCGCCTCGTGGTCGTGCTCGACCACCACCACGGTGTTGCCGATGTCGCGCAGGTGCTTCAAAGCGGCGAGGAGCTTCTTGTTGTCGCGCTGGTGGAGGCCGATCGAGGGCTCGTCGAGGACGTAGACGACGCCGGTCAGCTCGGAGCCGATCTGGCTGGCGAGGCGGATCCGCTGGCTCTCGCCGCCGGAGAGGCTGGGGGCGGCGCGGTCGAGGGTCAGGTACGCGAGTCCCACGTCGAGGAGGAAGCGCAGGCGCGAGCGGATCTCCTTGAGGGGCTCGGCCGCGATCTTCGCCTCCGCGCCCTTGAGCTCGAGAGAGTCGAAGAAGGCGTAGGCGTCCGCTACTGAGAGCGCGGTGATCTCCGAGATCGCCTTCCCCGCGATCTTCACGCCGAGCGCCTCGGGGCGGATCCTCCGGCCGTCGCAGGCCGAGCAGGGCCGGGAGGAGAGGTACTTCTGGTAATACTGCCGCATCTCCTCCGACTTCGTCTCCCGCATCCTCCGCAGCATCGAGTTGATGGCGCCTTCGTAGCGCATCTTGAAGGCGCCCGAGCCCCACGAGCTGTTCACCCGGATGCTCACCCGCTCGCCGCCGGTGCCGAAGAGGATCACCCGGCGGTGCTCCTCGCCGAGCGCCTTCCACGGCTTGTTGAGGTCGATCCCGCGCTCGCGCGCGACGGCGCGCACGATGTCGCTGCCCCAGGTCGTGGCCTCGCCCACGGCGCCGAGCGGCTTGACCGCGCCCTCGTTCACCGAGAGGTCGGGGTTCGGGACGACGAGCGCGGGGTCCATCTCCATGCGGGTCCCAAGGCCGGAGCACTCGGGGCACATGCCCTGCGGCGAGTTGAAGGAGAAGAGCTGCGGGGTCGGCTCCGGGAAGGAGATCCCGCAGTGGTGGCACGCGCGGTGCTCGGAGAGCACCTGGTCCGGCTGGCCCTCCGGAGCCACGACCACGGTGCCCTGCCCGAGCTTGAGGGCCGTCTCCACGGAGTCGGTGAGGCGCTGGCCGAGGCCCGGCTTTGCGACCAGGCGGTCCACGACCGCGTCGACCGAGTGCTTCTTCTTCTTGTCGAGGCGGATGTCGTCGTCGAGGGAGAGCACGATGCCGTCGACACGCACCCGGGTGAAGCCGGACTTCCGGACCTGCTCGATCACGTCGCGGTGCTCGCCCTTCCTCTCCTTCACCAGCGGGGCGAGGACGAGGAACTTCGTGCCCTCCGGGAGCTCGAGAACCTCGTGGACGATCTGCTGCGCCGATTGCTGCGAGACCGGCCGCCCGCAGCGGTGGCAGGTGAGCCGCCCCACCCGGGCCCACAGCACGCGCAGGTAGTCGTGGACCTCGGTGACGGTGGCGACCGTGGAGCGCGGGTTCGTGCTCGCCGTCTTCTGCTCGATCGAGATCGTGGGGGCGAGGCCCTTGATCGAGTCGTAGAGGGGCTTGTCCATCTGCCCGAGGAACTGCCGGGCGTAGGCGGAGAGGCTCTCGATGTACCGCCGCTGGCCCTCGGCGTAGAGGGTGTCGAAGGCGAGGGACGACTTGCCGGAGCCGGAGACGCCGGTCAGGACGACGAGCTTCTTCTTCGGGATCTCGACTGTGACGTTCTTGAGGTTGTGCTGGCGCGCCCCGGTGATGACGATGCGGTCGGGCTCCATGGGCTCGGATCCTCGCTTGCGGCCCGTCGGCGGGCCAAACGCCCATGTTAGCCCGGGGGCGCAATCGCGTCGAGCGCCGGGCTATCGCCCGGTCGAGCCGAAGCCGCCGGCGCCGCGGTCGGTCGCGTCGATCGAGGCGACCGCCGCGAACGCGGCTCTTTCCACGCGCTGGACGAGGAGCTGCGCGACGCGGTCACCGGGGGCGATGCGGAAGGGCTCCTCGCCGTGGTTGACGAGGACGACTCGCACCTCGCCCCGGTAATCGCTGTCGATGACGCCGGCCAGCGTGTCGATGCCGTGGCGCACGGCGAGGCCGCTGCGCGGCCACAGGAGGCCGACGTGCCCGGGCGGGATCTGGAGCCGCACGCCGGTCGGCACCGCGGCCCGAGCCCCCGGCGCGATCTCCACCGCCTCGCTCGCGCGAAGATCGGCGCCCGCCGCTCCCGCCGAGGCGTACTGGGGCAGCGAGCCGCCGGCGCTCACGAAAGTTGGGACGGGAACCGGCTCGCGCGGGATGTCGGGCATGAGGCTTTCCTCGGGGCTTTCGAGATCCCCTCGCGCGCCGACGCGACCGACGCGCTCGGGGTGACAGCGATCGTACACCGGGCCGCGCGGGGCGCGGGTTATGATCGCGCGGTGGGCCGGCCCAATCTCTTCGGGATGGGGAGGGACGCCCTTGCCGCCCTCTTCGCGGGGAGGGGCGAGCCCGCCTTCCGCGCCCGGCAGGTCTACGGCTGGCTCTACCACCGCCGCGTCCGCGAGATCGGGGCGATGGCCAACCTGCCGAAGCCGCTGCGCGCGGCGCTCGAGGAGAGCTTCGAGCTGCGCTGGCCCGAGGTGGCGGAGCGCGCGCTCTCCTTCGACGGCACGCGCAAGTACCTCTTCCGCCTGGATGGCCTGCCCCCGGGAGCCGGCCAGCACATCCGCGGGGGCGGGGCCACGATCGAGGCCGTCTACATCCCCGAGGACGACCGGCGGACGATCTGCATCTCGACCCAGGCCGGCTGCCCGCTCAAGTGCGCGTTCTGCCTCACCGGGATCGCCGGCTACAGGCGCAACCTCAAGGCCTGGGAGATCCTCGGCCAGGTGGCGACCGTGATGGAGGAGCACCCGGTCGCCGCGACCCACCCGCACCGGCGCGGGGAGGACCCCTTCCCCTGGAACATCGTGGTGATGGGGATGGGGGAGCCGCTCCTCAATTACGGGGCCACGGTCGAGGCGCTGCGCGTGCTCATGGACGGGGAGGGCTTCGGCGTGCCCCCGCCCAAGCTGACCCTGTCGACGGTGGGCATCCTGCCCGCGCTGGAGAAGCTCGCGCGCGAGCCCGTACGCCCGAACCTCGCGATCAGCCTCCACGCCCCCGACCCCGGGCTGCGCCGCGCGCTGATGCCGATCGAGGAGAAGTACTCCTTCGACGAGGTCGTGGACGCCGCTCTCCGCTACCCGATCCCCCGCGGCGGGCTCGTGACCTTCGAGTACGTGCTGCTCGGCGGCGACAACGACACCGTGCCGCACGCGCGCGAGCTCGCGCGACGGCTGGGCGGCAAGCGCGTGAAGGTGAACCTCATCCCCCTGAACCCCGCGCCCCAGATCCCGTTCCGGGCCCCCGCGCCGGAGGCCGTGGACGCGTTCGGCGCGGTGCTCGCCGCGGCGGGCATCACCGTGTCCGTGCGCCGGCCGCGCGGCCGGGACATCCTCGCGGCCTGCGGCCAGCTCCACCTCAAGAAGGGCGCCGGCGCGCCCGCCCCGGCTCACCCCTGAAGACCCCGCCCCTCTCCGCGCCCCGCTCCGCCGCCGGCCTCGCGCTCCTCGCGCTGGGCCTCCTCGCGCTGCTGCTGCCGAACCTGGGCCTCGCCCCGCTCGAGCGCGCCGAGATCTACTTCCTCGACGCCGCGCGGGCGATGGTGGAGAGCGGGGACTGGGTCGTCCCACGCTACGAGGGGAAGCCCTTCTTCGACAAGCCGATCCTTTCCTACTGGCTGATGGCCGCGGCCATGGAACGGCTCGGCCCCACCGCGGGCGCCGCGCGGCTCGTGCCCGTTCTGGCCGCGATCGGCGTGGCGCTCGCGACGGCCTGGCTCGGGATGCTCCTCTTCGACCGGCGCTCGGCGCTCGCCGGGGCGCTGGTCCTGTCCACCACCCTGGCCTTCCTCTCCTTCGCGCGTGTGGCGATGTCGGACATGCTCCTCGTCCTGTGGACGACGCTGGCGGTCGCGCTCGCCGTCCTCGCGTACCGGCCCCGGGCCCCCCGGTGGGCGGTGCCGCTGCTCGGCGCCGTGGCTGGCCTCGGCTTCGCGACGAAGGGGCCGATCGCGCTCCTCGTCCCCGGCCTCGCCGTCCTGCCGCTCCTGTGGGAGAACCGCCGCCGGCCGGTCCCGGGCGGGGCCTTTCCGCTCGCCCTCGCCGTTCTCGCCTTCGCCGCGCTCGGCCTCGGCTGGTTCGGGCTCGTGTACCGGCGCTTCGGCGCCGAGCCGCTCGTCGCCTTCTTCTTCCGGGAGAACCTCGAACGCTTCGGCGGCGACGCGTACGACGTGGGCCGGCCGTTCTGGTTCTACCCGCCCGCGTACCTCGCCGAGGGCCTCCCGTGGTCGCCCTTCCTGCCGATCGCGCTCTGGCGGCTGCTGCGCTCGCGCGAGGGCGACGAGGCGGCGCGGGCGCGCTTCCTGTCGCTGTGGGTGGCCCTCGTGCTCGTGTCGCTGAGCCTCTCGCGCGGGAAGATCGACTACTACCTGCTGCCGGTGTACCCGGCTCTCTCTCTCGTGATCGGCCGCTACCTGGCCGCGGTGCCGTGGGGGAGGCTCGACCGCGCGTGGGCCGGCGTCGTCCTGCTGGTCGAAGCGGCGTCCCTGGCCCTCGTCCTCGCCCTTCCCCCGCGCATCTCCGACGCGTGGCTGCCCGGCGCGGGCCCGCGAGCGCTTCTCGTGGCCGTGCTGGCGGCGGGCGCGGCTGCGCTCCTCGCCGTCGCGGTCCGCCCGGCCGCCGCGCGCGCGACGGCCGCCCTGGCGTCGCTGGTCGCCGCGGCCTGGCTCGTCCTCGTCGTCTTCTTCCTGCCCGCGTTCGCCGCCGCCCAGCCCAACCGCGCGATCGTGGCCGACGTCGCGCGCGAGCGGCGGCACCGGCCGGACCTGCGCATGGCCTTCTGCTCCGACCCGACGCGCGTCCGACGGGACGTGCTGCTGCACGTGCGGCTGGCCGCCTTCTCCGAGTGCGATCTCTGGAGGCTCGCCGGCTCCCGCGAGCCGTTCCTCCTCCTCGCGACCCCGGCCCAGGACGCGTCCTTCCGGGCGGACCCGCGCTACCGGGAGATCGCGCGCTACCGCCACCTGCCGGCGTCGGCGCTCACGCTGGGCGGGCTCTTCTCCGTGCGCGGGCCGGGCGAGATCGTCCTCGGCGCCAACTTCGCGACGACCGACCCCGAGGCGGAGCGGAAGAAGAAGCGCGAGTACCGCAAGGCGATCCAGAAGGCGCTCTCTGAGCAGGGGGGTGCTGCGTCGCACCCCCCCTGACCCCCCGCGCACTCCGGCGAAGTGAATTCGCCTTCGTGCGCAGCCCGTTACCCGTGGCGCGACGCGGCGCCGCCGACGCCTGTCAGGCCGACGCCCGGAAGGCCTCGGCCGCGGCCGTGACGGTCGCGTCGATCTCGGCCTCGCCGTGGGCGAGCGACACGAACGCCGCCTCGAACTGCCCCGGCGGCAGGTAGACCCCGCGCTCCAGCATGGCGTGGAAGAAGCGGCCGAAGCGCTTCGTGTCGGAGGCCTTCGCCGTTGCGTAGTCCGTGACCGGGCCCGGGCAGAAGAAGACGGTGATCATCGAGCCGACGCGGTTGACCGTCACCGTCGCGCCGGCGTCGCGGGCCGCCCGGCGCAGGCCTTCCTCGAGCCGCGCGCTCCTCGCCTCGAGTGTCGCGTAACTGCCCGGCTTCGCGAGGAGGTCCAGGAGCGCCGCGCCCGCGGCCATCGCCAGCGGGTTCCCGGAGAGCGTGCCGGCCTGGTAGACCGGGCCCTCGGGCGCGACCGTGGCCATGATGTCGGCCCGGCCGCCGTACGCCGCGGCGGGGAGGCCGCCCCCGATGATCTTGCCGAGGCAGGTCATGTCGGGCGTGATGCCGTAGAGCTGCTGCGCGCCGCCGAGCGCGAGGCGGAAGCCGGTCATCACCTCGTCGAAGATCAGGATCGTCCCGTTCTTCCGGGTGATCTCGCGGAGCGCCTGGAGGTAGCCCGGCCTCGGTGCGACCGTGCCCATGTTCCCGCACACGGGCTCGACGATGATCGCGGCGAGGTCGGGCCCGTGGGCGGAGACGGCCTGCTCGACGGCGGCGGCGTCGTTGAACGGGACGACCAGGGTGTCGGCCACCGTGCCCTCGGGCACGCCGGGGGAGCCGGGGATGCCGAGGGTGGCGACGCCGGAGCCGGCGGAGACGAGCAGCGAGTCGGCGTGACCGTGGTAGCAGCCATCGAACTTCAGGATCTTCCGGCGGCCCGTGAACCCGCGGGCCACGCGCAGCGCGCTCATCGTGGCCTCGGTGCCGGAGGACACGAAGCGCACCTTCTCGACCGAGGGCACGTGGCGCACGACGCGCTCGGCGAGCTCCACCTCGAGGGCGCAGGGCGCGCCGTAGGACGTGCCGCGCGCGGCGGCGTTCCGGACCGCTTCCAGGATCGCGGGGTGCGCGTGGCCGAGGATCATCGGCCCCCAGGAGCCGACGTAGTCGACGAACGAGCGGCCGTCCTCGTCCCAGAACCGTGCGCCCTCGGCGCGGGCGACGAAGAGGGGCGTGCCTCCCACCGCCTTGAACGCCCGCACGGGGCTCGACACGCCCCCGGGGATGACCGCCTTCGCGCGGTCGAACAGATCGTCGGATCTCGTCATGGGCCGCAGCTCACCACAGGCCGGCGCCGGAGGGGAAGGGGTCCTTCAGGCCCGGCGCGCGAAGTCCTTCGCGTGGTAGGTGAGGATCACGTCGGCCCCGGCCCGGCGGATCGAGGTCAGGATCTCGCGCATCATCCGGTCCTCGTCCACCCAGCCCCTCGCCGCCGCCGCCTTCACCATCGCGTACTCGCCGGAGACGTTGTAGGCGGCCACCGGGCGGTCGGAGGTCTCGGCGACCGCGCGGATCACGTCGAGGTAGGGGAGCGCCGGCTTCACCATCACGATGTCCGCCCCCTCCTCGACGTCGAGCGAGACCTCGTGGAGCGCCTCGCGCACGTTGGCGGGGTCCATCTGGTAGCCGCGGCGGTCGCCGAACTGCGGCGCCGAGTCGGCCGCCTCGCGGAAGGGCCCGTAGAAGGCGGAGGCATACTTGGCCGCGTAGGAGAGGATGGGGAGCGAAGCGAAGCCGGCCTCGTCGAGGGCCTCGCGGATCGCCCCCACGCGCCCGTCCATCATGTCCGAGGGGGCGACGACGTGCGCGCCCGCCTTCGCGTGGGACACCGCCATGCGGGCGAGGAGCGCGAGGGTGGGGTCGTTCTGCACCTCGCCGTCCTCGACGATGCCGCAGTGGCCGTGCGAGGTGTACTCGCACAGGCACACGTCGGTGACGACGAGCAGCTCGCGGCAGGCGGCCCGGATCGCGCGGATGGCCTCCTGCACGACGCCGTCGTCGGCGTAGCCCTCGGAGCCGAGCGGGTCCTTGGCCGAGGGCAGGCCGAAGAGGATGACGCCGCCGATCCCCAGCTTCTCGACCGCCTCGGCTTCGCGAGCCGCCTCGTCCACCGAGAGGTGGAAGCAGGCGGGGAGAGAGGGGATCTCGCGCCGCAGCCCCTCGCCGGGGGCCACGAACAGCGGGTAGATCAGGTTCGCGGGGGAGAGTGTCGTCTCACGCACCATGGCGCGGAGCCGCTCGGTGCGGCGCAGCCGCCGCGGGCGTTCAAAGGGATAGCTCATGACGAGACCATTCTAGTGGACTGCCACCAGGCAACGGCAATTCCAGGGGGTTCGGGGGGCAGAGCCCCCCGAGAACAAGGAAGCTGGACGAAGCCGTGTGCGTTTGTGGTGGCTCCAGTCCCCGGGCTGCTGCGCATTGCGCCGGCTGGTCCCCGCCGTTTTCGCCTCGCTTCCTCGAGCTGTCCACACTTTCGGCTAGAGGGAAACGACTAACCGTGCTCGTGAAGGGTCACGATCTCGGGGAGCAGGACCGCAAGAACGCCCACGGCTTCGCCCAGCTTTCTCTTGTCTGGTGGGGCTCCGCCCCCCCAGACCCCCCAGGGCTGCACAGGCGAGGTCGGCCGCGACTCAGTGGCCTGTCGCCTCGGGCATCCGCCCCCCCAGACCCCCCCGGATTGCGTCGGTGGAGATGGCAGTGGGCTCAGTGGCCTGTTGCCTCGAGGCTCCGTCCGTTTCCTTACTCGTCGTCGTCGCCGAAGAAGAAGAGGTTGGCGCAGAGCCGGCTGCAGAAGACCCGCCCGTACTCGCGCCGGCCGCAGTCCTGGCACACCCACTGGAAGCAGATGGGGCACTTCGCGAGCGTCACTTCCTGCTCATCCTTCTGACAGGTGACGCAGATCATGGCGGGACGGGCGCAGTATAGCACCCGCCGAGACTCGGGCCCGTCCGGTTTCGTAGTAGACTCGGAGGTCCGGGAGGCGGTCGCCTCCCGCACCCGTGGCGGTGTAGCTCAGCTGGTTAGAGCACGCGGCTCATATCCGCGGCGTCCGGGGTTCGAATCCCTGCACCGCCACCAGGCCCCCCCTCGCATGGAGGCCCGAATCGTGAGGCTGCCGTTCCTCGTCGTGGCCGTCGATCGGGCCCTGCGGGCCGCGGGGATGCCACTCCAGGGCGGGACGCTCGTGGTGGGCCTCTCCGGCGGGGCCGACTCCGTCGCGCTCGTCGACGCCCTCGCCTCCCTCCGTCGTCGCCGGGGCTTCCGCCTCGTGGCCGCGCACCTCGACCACGGCCTGCGGCCGGGCTCGGCCGAGGACGCGGCGTTCTGCGCCGCCCTGTGCGCGCGGCTCGACGTGCCGTTCCGGACGGGAACGGCCGACGTCCGCGCCCGGGCCGAGCGCGAGCGGGGCGGCCTCGAGCAGGCCGCGCGCCGCGAGCGCTACACTTTCCTGCGCCGCGTCAAGGACGAGGAGGCGGCCGCCGCGATCGCGGTCGCGCACACGCGGGACGACCAGGCCGAGACTCTGCTGCTCCGGCTCCTGCGCGGAGCCGGGGCGACCGGCCTCGGGGGGATGCGCCCCCGAAACGGCGACGTCGTCCGACCGCTCCTCGCCGTCTCCCGGCAGGAGGTCCTCGCCCATCTCCGCGAGCGCGGCCTCGCCTGGCGCGAGGACCCGTCGAACGCCGACCCCGCCCACCGGAGGAACCGCGTCCGCCACGAGCTGCTCCCCTACCTCGAGGCGCGCTTCAACCCGGGGATCCGCGCGGCGCTCGCCCGCACCGCCTCGCTCCTCGCCGACGAGGCCGCCCACGTCCGCGCCGAGGCCGAGGCGCTCGTCGCCCGCATCGCCCGCGAGGAGGACGGGGCCCTCGCCCTCCGACGCGCAACCCTCGCCGAGGCGCCCGCCGCGGTGGCCCGCGCGGCGATCCGGCAGGCCCTCCTCCGGTGCGGCGGCCTCGCCCAGGTGGGCGCTCTCCACGTCGAGCGAATCCTCCAGCTCGCCCGCGCGAAGGCGCCGTCCGGCCGCCGTCTGCCCCTCCCCGGAGGGCGCGAAGCGCGCTTCACGCGGGACGACGTCCGGTTCGAAAAGCGTGCCGTCACGGGGGCGAAAGCCGTATCATCCGCGGAAGAGCCATGAGGGACCAGGTCTCCGTCCTCTTCACGGAGGAGCAGATCGCACGGCGCGTCGCCGAGCTGGGCGAGGAGATCACGAGCGCCTTCGCCGGGCGGGGGATCTGCGTGCTCGGCCTCATGAAGGGCAGCCTCGTCTTCATGGCCGACCTCATCCGCCGGATCCCCCTGGACCTGACCGTCCACCTCGTGCGCGTGACCTTGCAGCGCGAGCAGGCGGCCGGGCGGGTCCTGACCGAGATCGCCTTCTCGACCCCGGCCCAGCTGGAAGGGAAGGACGTCCTCCTCGTGGACGACATCGTGGACACCGGGATCACCCTCAGCTACCTGCTCGGGCACATCCACGAGCACGCCCCCGCGAGCCTCCGCGTCTGCGCCCTCGTGGACAAGCCCGAGGCCCGCAAGATCGACCTGCACCCGGACTGGACCGCCTTCCCGGTCCACGAGCCGATGGCCGACCGCTTTCTCGTGGGCTACGGCCTCGACTGGATGGAGCGCTTCCGGGGCCTGCCCTTCATCGGCACGATCCCCCGGCCCGCCAGGCGCTGAAGCCGTCCCGGGGGTAAGCTAAGATTAGTGATTGCCCCCGGGGTTCCCGGGGAATCGGGACGGAATGGGGCCCGTCCGGAGGACCGAACAAACGTGAACGCCACGTTCAAAACCGTGATGCTGTGGATGTCTCTCCTGGTCGTCGTCTTCCTGGCCTGGCACTTCGCCCAGTTCCAGAAGAAGGAGACACCCGTCAAGTTCAGCGAGTTCATGGCCCAAGTCGAGGCGGGCCAGGTGGCCGACGTCACCATCACCGGCAACGAGATCAAGGGCCACACGGTGAGCCGTGAGGCGTTCCGCACGTTCGCCCCGCTCGGCTACGACAAGCTGACGGACCGGCTCCTCGCCAAGAGCGTGGTCGTCACCTACCAGCCCGACCAGACACCCACCTGGGCCAACATGCTCATCTCCTGGGCGCCCTTCCTGCTGCTGATCGGGTTCTGGGTCTTCTTCATGCGCCAGATGCAGAGCGGCGGGAACAAGGCCCTCTCCTTCGGCAAGTCGAAGGCCAAGCTCCTCGCCAGCCAGCAGAAGAAGGTGACCTTCAAGGACGTGGCCGGGGTCGAGGAAGCGAAGAACGAGCTGCAGGAGATCATCGAGTTCCTGCGCGAGCCGCAGAAGTTTCAGAAGCTGGGCGGCCGCATCCCCAAGGGCGTTCTGCTGATGGGCCCCCCGGGGTCGGGCAAGACCCTCCTCGCCCGCGCGATCGCCGGCGAGGCGAACGTGCCCTTCTTCTCGATCTCCGGCTCCGACTTCGTGGAGATGTTCGTGGGGGTCGGCGCTTCCCGCGTTCGCGACCTCTTCGAGCAGGGCAAGAAGAACGCCCCCTGCATCGTCTTCATCGACGAGATCGATGCGGTGGGGCGCCACCGCGGGGCCGGCCTCGGCGGCGGGCACGACGAAC
>JBGPQQ010000065.1:0-10771 GCA_041489115.1 Vicinamibacteria bacterium
CTCGACGAGGCGGTCCGGGCCGATCTCGCCGCCGGCCGGAAGCCCTGCGCCGTGGTGGCCACGACCGGCACCACGGGGACGACCGCGCTCGACCCCGTCGGCGCGATTGCCGAGGTCGCGCGCCGTCACCGCCTCTGGGTGCACGTGGACGCGGCCCTCGCCGGCTCGGCCATGATCCTGCCCGAGTGCCGCTCCCTCTGGGACGGGATCGAGGGCGCCGACTCGCTCGTCCTCAACCCGCACAAGTGGCTGGGTGTCGCCTTCGACTGCTCGCTCTACTACGTCCGCGACCCGCAGCACCTCGTGCGGGTGATGAGCACGAACCCGAGCTACCTGCGGAGCGCCGTGGACGAGAAGGTCAAGAACCTGCGCGACTGGGGCATCCCGCTCGGGCGCCGGTTCCGCGCGCTGAAGCTCTGGTGCCTCATCCGCGAGCAGGGCGTCTCCGGCCTCCAGGCCCGTCTCCGTCGCGACATCGAGAACGCCCGCTGGCTCGCGGCTCAGGTCTCGAGCGCGCTGCACTGGCGCGTGCTCGCCCCGGTGCCCCTCCAGACCGTCTGCGTGCGCCACGAGCCGCCCGGCCTCGAAGGCGAGGCGCTCGACCGGCACACCCTCGCCTGGGCCGACCGCATCAACCGCTCGGGCGCGGCCTATCTCACCCCGTCGACGCTCGATGGCCGCTGGATGGTTCGGGTCAGCATCGGCGCGCTTCCTACCGAGCGCGCCGACGTCGAAGAGCTCTGGGCCGTCATGCGCCGTGAGGCGAAGGTCGGCGGGTAGCTACGGCTTCTCCAGCTCGAGCGCCCAGCTTACGGAGGACGCGGTAGTGCGAGACGACCGTACCGCTAGAGGCGATCCGGAAGGACCTCGAAGCCCTCCCGGCGCGCGGCGTCCCGGAGGTGGTCATCGAGGCAGACGAACGCCTCGCCGGCCGCCGCCTCGCCCGACCAGACGAGGGCCGCGGCGAGCCGGAGTGCGTCCGCCGCCCGCAGCGGGTGCCCGGCCAGGGCCCGACCCGCTCGCTCGCGCAGCCGGGCCGTCGGGGCCACCACGTCGACGTCCTCGGCGAGCCGTACGAGCCGGCCGAGGGCTTCGGAGAGTCCCGCGGGCGAGAGAACATCCTCCCGCCGTCGACGATGGAGCGCCGACTGGCATTCGACCGGGCTCCCCCACCAGATGGCCGGGGTCCGATCCGAGCGGAGGAGAGCCACCATCTCAGCGGATCGGGCCTCGGCAATGAGCAGGGGGACGACGGCCGAGCTGTCCCAGAACATCAGCGCCCCTCGCGTCGCTCCTCGAGCAGGGCGTCGAGCACCGCGTGCCCCCGGCCAGCGCTCCCCGCGGGAGCCCGCAGCAGCGAAGCGCGCACCCGGCCGCGTCCGGGAAGCAGCAGCCCCTCGCGGACGAGTCGCTCGCGGCGCGATCCACGGCGGGCGTCGGCGGCGATGGGGACGATCTTCGCCACGGGCTGTCCCCGATCGGTGACGAGGACCTCGTGACCCGCCTTGACCCGCTCCAGGTAGCGGCTCAGGCCTGCCTTCAGCTCGGCCACCCCCGCCTTCATCTGACCATGATGGTCATGACGGCGTCGCCTGTCAAGGCACGGGCGCACGCCCTCAGCAGTTGTATTCCTTCCTGCTCTCCTCCAGCGTCACCTGCAGGGTCGCGCCGGAGAGGGCGCGTCGCAGTTCCTCGAGCTCATTGGCGGCGTCCAGCAGGGGCAGCGTGACCTGACCGCCGCGCGCCGCACTCCTGAGCATGCCCATCATCACCTCGAAGCCGGTGTAGGCGTTTTCGAAGCAGCACGGGTGGACCTTGCCGCGGTCGAGCCAATCGGCCATGTCCTGGATGTAGCCGGGCATGTCCTGATCGTAGGCCATGGCGCCGTCGCCGGTCAGGATGCCGTTCCTGGTGATGGCCTTCCAGCCATTGCCGGTGTAGACCTCGGCGTAGCCCTCGGTGCCGGTGGCGCCGATCCTGTTCTTGCCCCACCAGCGCTGCACCTCGGGCACGTCCGGAGCGCCCCCCCCGCACTCGTAGATGCCGCGCACGCCGTTCTCGAACTGCACGAAGCCGCCCACGTAGTCGGGCGAGGCGTGCATGTCCGAGAACTTGTGCTTGCCCGCGGCCTGAGCCATGACCCATTTGGGCTTGGCGTAGTCGTTGTACCACATGGAGTAGTCGATCAAGTGAGAAAGCATGTGGGCAGCCCAACCGTGAGCAACGCCGTAGACCGTGTGTACCTTGCCGATCTTGCCGCCGGCGATGGCGTCTTTGACGGCTTGGTAGTGCTTGCCGTAGCGATGCTGATGGCTGACCACGACCTTGGCTGGACTCTTGGAGAGCAGCTCCTTGACCTTGCGGCCTTCCTCCGAGGTGAGGGCCACGGGCTTCTCGAAAGCGATGAGCCTGGCCCCGCATTCGACGGCAATCCGAACCATCTCGGAGCGGATGCTGGGCAGGGTGCAGAAGCAGAACACGTCCGGCTTGAGGTCCCTGGCCATGGCGGCCGCATTTGTTCCCGTCGTCGGGTTGCCGAGAACCGGCGCGGCCTCCGTGAGCCTGGCCTCGTCGATGTCACAGAGGCCGACCACCTCGAAGTTCGGGTTGGCATGGAAGTGGATGGCGTGGCTCTTGCCACGCTTGCCCAGCCCCACGACTAGGACCCTGTACTGACTCATGCTTCGTTCCTCGCGTAGACGGACGTCACTTCTTCCATGACCTGACGGTGTCGATGACGTGGTCGACTTCCTCTGCCCGAAGCTCGCCGAACATGGGCAGGGAGATGCAGGAGGCGGCGTTCTTCTCGGCATTGGCGAGGGAGCCGCGGATCTCCGCGTCCTTGCCCCAGGGATACCCGTCCTGCTGGTGAATGGCGATCGAGTAGTGGGTCTTGGCGTCGATGCCCTTCTCGTTCAGGTAGGCCAGCAGCGGGTTGCGGTCGGCGGCGCGGCGGGTCTCGATCTCGTACAGGTGGTACACGTGGCGGTAGCCCGGCCGCTGATGGGGCAGGACGATGGAGTCGACGCCCTTCAGCCCGGCGTCGTAGCGGGCGGCCCACTTGCGGCGCAGCTCGCTCCACTCCCCGATGTGCTTCAGCTTGGCGCTGAGCACGCCGGCGTGGATGTCGTCCAGGCGGCTGTTGAAGCCGAAGCTGTGGTGATCGCGCTGGCTGGAGCCGTGGTTGCGGAGCTTGCGGACCCGGGCGTCGATCTCGGCGTTGTCGGTATAGACGGCGCCGCCGTCGCCGAAGGTACCGAGGTTCTTCTGGATGATGAAGCTCGTGGTGACCGCGTCGGAGAGCTCGCCGATCCGGAAGCCGTCGCCGCGGGCGTCGATGGCCTGGGCGTTGTCTTCGATCACGAACAGCTTGTGCTCGTCCGCGAGCTTGCGGATCTCCCGCATGGGAGCGCACTGGCCATAGAGGTGCACGGGGACGATGGCCCTGGTCCTTGGGGTGATGGCCGCGGCCACCGCCTTCGGGTCGATGCAGCGGGTGTTCTCGTCGCAATCGACGAGGACCACCTTGCAGCCCGCGATCCAGATCGCTTCCGCCGTGGCGAAGAAGGTGTTGGCGTGGGTGATGATCTCGTCGCCCGCCTTCAGGCCGAGGGCCATGATCGTG
Organism: Vicinamibacteria bacterium; assembly: GCA_041489115.1. Classification (GTDB taxonomy): domain Bacteria; phylum Acidobacteriota; class Vicinamibacteria; order Fen-336; family Fen-336; genus DATBSL01. The sequence continues at coordinate 3,626 of JBGPQQ010000065.1, forward strand.
AGCGAGATCGCGTCGGTGCCGTTGCCAACGCCGATCGCGTACTTCTTGCCGGTATAGGCGGCGAACTCGGCCTCGAACTGCTTGAGCATGGGCCCCGTGACGTACTGGCCGCTTTCGAGGACTCTCGAGATGTTGGCGTCGATCTCGCCCTTGATGCTGTGGTATTGACGGGTATGTCCGTAGAAAGAGACGTTCACTTTGAAACCTCCTGATCAGCCCTCAGTGCCGTGAGCGGTCCCACTCTAACGCATATCGTCCGCGCCCGACGACGGCACCGTGCGTGGGTTGGATTCGGGCCTCCACGCCGCAAGGTGCCCCCCGGTGAGCCCCCCAGTGGAAGGTGACCGCTCGCTCGTGCGGCAGTAGGATTGGGCGGGCTTCTTCGGGGGGTGCGAAGGCGATGAAAACCGGCACGTGGATGTTCCTGGCCGGCCTCGTCCCGGGGCTGGTGATGGCCGGCGACCAGGACGACCGCGAAGGCGTCCTGAAGCAGTTCTTCGAAGGCCGTTCGGTCACGGTCAGGATCGACATGCCGGCCACCGAGAAGGGGATCGACATCAGGGTCGGCAGCACGGTGCCGATCGACCCGGGCTCGCTCGGTGATCGCCTTGGCCAGACCGGCGTTTCCATCCGCGAGGGGGCGCGCGTGCCGGTCACGAAGGTCCACCTCAAGGACGACCTGATCGAGTTCCAGCTGGCCGGCGGCGGCTTCGATTGGATATGGGAGTCACAGAGCAAGGTCTCTCCAGAGACGGGGAAGAGCCGACGAGAGCGCGAGCTGGAGAAGGAGATCAAGGACGAAAAAGACCCCGACCGCCGGCACGAGCTCGAGCATCGGCTCCGGGAAGCGCGGCGTGATTGGGAGCGGGAGGAGCACCGTCGCCGCGAGGCGGCGGAGGCGGAGAACATCCTCCGGGACCAGCAGGATCATCAGCGGGCGCTCCTCAGGGGCTCGCGGTTCAACCTCCGGTGGGAGGACAGGGTGCCGCCGCAGGCGGAGACGCCCCAGGCCGTCATGGAGCTCCTCTCGCCCTGGGTGGACTTCTCGGGCTTCCCGGGCGCGCCCGAGCCGCCGAGGTTGCCGCGCCGTCCGAGCGACGACACGCCGCGCTTCGACCCGGACGTCCGGACGGGCATGTCCTGGTCGGACGTGCAGGATCGGTTGGGCGCCCCGGACCACCTGGAGAGCAGTCACGACGGCGACCTGCGGCGCTCGCAGGCGATCTACAACGCTCGTGGGCTCGAGCTGACGTTCGTCAACGACATCCTGGTCAACATCCGGCCACTCGAGCCCGAGCCGCGCTGATCGGGTCCCTTCCCGCCGGTGGGGAAACCCGGTACCAGGTGTCGAGCCTGTTCGTCTCGGAGGCCTCACGGTAGCGGGTACACCCGTTGTTGTCCGAGGGCCCGGCCGCTCAGCCGAGACGGGCGAAGCGGTCCCGCACCTCGCTCTCGAACCGTCGCAGGAAGCCGAGCGTGTACTCGAGCACGTCGAGGCGCTCGTCCTCCACGAGCGGCGTCAGGTCCATCGCGAAGCTGAGGGCGTCCGCCTTGTCGGTGGCGTGCGACTCGAAGAAGCTCGCGTGGGCCGTGCGGCGGCCGGCCACCGCCACGTCGTAGCGCTTGCCGCCGGTGATCTGCGAGTCGTAGACGCCGGAGAGCGACGCGGCGAGGTTCTTGAAGCGGTCGACGGGCAGCACCTGCTTGTCGGCGTCGTTCAGCCAGTCGAGGTCGCGCCAGATCTCACAGCCGAGGACCTTCTTCGGCCGCCGGTCCTTCGGGAGCGAGCGGATCGCCTCGATCGTCCGGAGGCAGCACGCCACGTGGGTGTCGTGCTTGTCCGCGGGGTTGTGGAGGTAGAGCACCTGCGGCTGGACGACCTCGAACACGGCCTTCAGGTCCGCGAGGACGCCCGGGTGGCCCTTCTTCTTCACGTCCGCGCTCGGGTGCATGAGCTGGATCTGGCAGACGTACTCGCCGACCACCGCCGCCTTGCGCTGCTCCTTCACCCGCACCCGCACCATGTCCTCGTTGGTGTAGTCCGCGTAGATGTCGGTGCGCGCGCTGCCGGCGCCGTTCGTCACCACGACCCCGGCGAAGCCTCGGTCCTTGCGGCCGAAGCACTCCGCGATGCCGTGGAACGCCATGAACTCTTGGTCGTCCTGGTGGGTGCCGACGCACACGTGGGTCGCCCGCCGCAGCGCCTCCGGCATCGGGGCGCCGTCCGGAACGAAGATGTCCGCGTCCTGTCGCGACAGCCGCATGTCACACCTCTCGTGAAAACGCCGCTCGCGCGGCTAAGGGCGGCGCGCGCGCGCCGCCTTCCGCCTCCCCTTCGCGGGGGCACGGGACGCCACCGGCAGGCTCGCCGCGGCGATCGCCTGCCCGTGCCGCTTGTCCTTCTCGTCCGGCGTCCGCAGGCGGATCTTGTCCGCGAGCGCCGGGAACTCGTCCTTCAGCACCTGCCGGGCGTTCGCGAGGATGACCTCGCCGCCCTCGCCCGACGTGACCCGGCCCAGCACCAGCATGTTCTCGATGTCGTAGAACTCGGCGTAGTGGGCGATCGCGTAGCCGAAGCAGGTGCCGGTCGTCTCGTAGATCTTCCGGGCCCGGGGGTCGCCCTGGGCCATGAGCTTCTGCACCTGGACCAGACGCTCGGCGAGCGGCATGTCCGCGGGGACCTCGATGCCCGCCGCAGGCAGCAGCCGGCTCACCGCCTGCTGCGAGAAGTACTGCACGCCGCAGCCGATGTCACCCGACCACTCGTCGGCCGGCGCGTCGTCGCGGTAGTCGATCGGGACGAAGGCCAGCTCGTTGAGCCAGGAGGTGATGTTGCCGTCCGGCGTCACGTAGCCGGCGGCGACGCTCGTCCCCATCGAGTAGCCGAGGACCGCGTTCGCCCGCGTCGACATGGAGCCGGCGAGCGCCGTCACCTCGCCGTCGTTCACGACCTCGAACGGCACCCCGCCCCACCAGGACTGGAGCGCGCGGAAGATGCCGCGGATGTGGCGGTCGAAGTCGGGCTCGGCGATCCCGCGGTAGAGCGATCCCACGCGTGGCTCGCTGTTGACGTAGACGCCGGCGGCGCTGCCGCCGATCGCGTCGATGCGCGGCAGGTGGGCCGCCGCGCGCCGGATCGTGTCGTTAATCCCCTGGAAGTGGTACCACGGGTCCTTCTCGAAGTACGGGTTCCAGACCACCTCGTCCGAGAAGACGACCGTGCCGTCCACCACGGCCGCGCACTTGCGGTCGGAGCCGCCGAGGTCGAAGCCGATGCGGCAGCCGTCGAGGTGGCGGCCGAGGGGCTGGGACGTCTCGCGCGCGGGCGGGAGCTTCCCGCGGACGGGCTTGACCTCGATGAATTGGCCGAACATGCGGCGGCCGACGAGGTCGCGGTCGAAGGACCGCAGGCCCTTCTCGGTGTAGGCGGCGGCGAGCATGCGGGCCACCGGGTCGCAGCCCTTGACCAGGATCGTGCAGCCGCCCTTCTGCCACAGCAGGAGCTTCACCAGCCGCTCGACGTACTTGCGGTTGAGCGCGACGTGGGCCGCGGTCGGCGGCAGGATGCGCGTCTTGTGCGTGAACGTGGTCCCGTCCTGGCGAACGAGGGCTATTCCCAGCTCGACGCTCCCGCGCGTGGCGCGCACGCGGGTGTCGTAGGCGCGGTTCCACAGGACGGCGGGAAGAAAGCCGGGGTCGAGGGCGGGGCGGTGCCGCATCCGGACCTCGAGGTCGTGCGTCATGGTGGGCCTCCTCGGTGGCGGGCCGCCGGGCGGCGACCGTGGGCTACGCTAGCGGACGGCTTCGGGGAGTGTCAAGATCCATCGGTTCTGCGAGGTAGCCAACATGAGCCAGGTCGAGAAGGAGATCCACGAGCAGCCCGAGGCGCTCGAACGACTCCTGAAAAACGGGCGCGAGACCGCGGAGGAGGTCGCCGCCCGGGTGCGGGCCTTCGCCCCCCGCTTTGTCGTGTTCGCCGCGCGGGGTAGCTCCGACAACGCGGCCCGCTACGCGCAGTACCTCTTCGGCACTCACAACCGCCTGCCGGTATGCCTGGCGACGCCGTCGCTCTTCACTTGCTATGAGGCAGCACCCTCGCTCGCGGGGGCTCTGGTCGTGGGCGTCAGCCAGTCGGGTCAGTCGCCGGACATCGTGGCCGTGGTCGAGTCGGGCCGGCGGCAGGGCGCGCTCACCCTGACCATCACCAACCGCCCCGGTTCGCCACTCGCCCTCGCGGCGGACCACACCCTGCCGCTCCTCGCGGGCGAGGAGCGAGCCGTGGCCGCCACCAAGACGTACACCAGCCAGCTCTGCGCTCTCGCGATGCTGAGCGCGGCGCTCGAGGGCGGGGAGTCCCGCTGGGACGAGCTCTCCCGCGTCCCCGGGCTCGTGGAGCAGGCGATCGGCCTCAACGCCGCGGTGGATGACAAGGTCGCCCGCTACCGCTACGCCGGGCACTTTGTGGTCCTGGGGCGCGGGTTCAACTACGCGACCGCCTTCGAGGTGGCGCTCAAGATGAAGGAGACGAGCTACCTCGTCGCCGAGCCCTACTCGCCCGCGGACCTGCTGCACGGACCCATGGCGATGATCGACCGCGGCTTCCCCGCCCTGCTGGTGGCGCCCTCCGGCCGCGTCCTCTCCGACATGGCCGAGCTCGCCGGGCAGCTCGAGCGCCGGAACGCGGAGCTCGTCGCGATCTCCGACGACCCCGCCGTCCTCGGCCGCGCGCGCGCCGCCCTGCCCCTCCCGACGGGCATGCCCGAGTGGGTCTCGCCGATGGTGGCGGTCGTGCCCGGGCAGATGTTCGCCGTCGCTCTCGCTCGCACGCGCGGGCTCGACCCCGACCAGCCGCGCGGGCTCAGCAAGGTGACGGAGACGCGCTGAGGACACGATGATCAGCGTCAAGGGAAGAGGCGGTGCTCACCACCCGCGACGCCGAGACCTTCAGCGCGCCGGACTGCCTGACCGTCGTGGGCTGGTACCGCCGGGCCCTCGAGATGTGCGGCGCGAGCGCACCCCGCTCTGCACACCAACGCGGGGCAAGCCGGACCCCCGAGTGACCCGAATGAATCGGGGGCAAGCCGCCGCGGAATTCGCGAGCCACGGCCACGCCACGACGGATGAGCCGCGGAGTCGCGGGCAACGGTGAAAGGCGTGGAGGGCGGAGCGGGGTCGCCGGAGTGAGCGACTGAGTCGTCCGTGCCCGGCGTACTGCGTCCGACCGTTCGAGAGCGAGTGCGCGCCGATCGAGTCCCCCCGCGCACGAGCGGGGAGCGAACGCAGGCGCACCCCGTCCGCCCGACCACGGGCCACGGCTGCGGGCCGTAGCCGCGAGGCCTATCGCACGTCCACGAGCTCGGGGCCGCCGTCGTCGAGGCTCTCGACGTCGAGCCAGCGGCGTTGGCCCGCGCGCCAGCGGGCGCGGGCCCACGCCCCGTGGTGCGAGGCGCGATCGGGCTCCAGCCGCACCGCCTGCGCGTAGAGCCGCACCGCCTCGTCCCAGCGGCCGGCCCGCGCCGACTCGAACGCGTCCCGCGCGGAATCGGCCCCGGCCGTCGGTCGCGCCTCCTCGCCCGGCCCGTAAAGGAACGCCTCCGCGATCGTGAGCCGCGGCCCGGGGCCCTGGAACACGAGCCGCACCTCGTCCGCCCCCCGGTCCCCGAGCGGCACGGCCAGCAGCGCCTGCTTGCCCGCGCGCGGCGCGCCGTTCACCCACTGGAAGCCGGCGCGCCCCGGCCCCTGGGCCACCACCTCCCCGCCGATCGAGGCGACCCACGGCACGGCCTGCGGCGAGGCCTCGAGGTCGAGGAGAAGGACGAATGCCGAGAGGCGGCGCGACGGCGAGACGTGGACCACGACGCCGCTCCCCCGCCCCAGCCCCTCGGCCGCCGTCCACGCGGTCGCGGGGTCGCGGTCCAGGACGGCGGCACCGACCGGGGCGCCGGCCGTCGTCTCGAGACGGATCTCGGCGGCAGGCACGGGACGAGACTCGTCGTACGGCGGGCGGAACCCGTAGAACACCACGAACCCGCCGACCTCCGTCTCCTGGAACGAGCCGCCCATCCCCCGCACCAGGTCGCGGAAGCCGCCGGCGCGCGGCATGCCGCGCGAGAAGCGCGTCGAGAGGACCCACGCGGGCGCGGGGTCGAGATCGACCTCGTCCCGGAAGCGCAGCGGGTCGCCCGGGATGCGCTCGTTCCAGGCCTGGCTCGCGACGACCTCCCCGCGCGTCTCGAGCGTGAGGCGGCCGGCGAACTGGAGGCTCGCGTAGGCGCTGCGCGCCCCCGCCGCGCGCAGCGCGTCGAGGGCCGGCTGGAGGCTCGGCACCTCCCACACGCGCTCGGCCTGGACCGGGTCGCGCCAGCGCTGGGCCTGCACTTGCTGGCCGTAGCCCCAGGGGAGAAGGAGGGCCAGGCCCGCCGCCAACGCCGCGGGCCGGCGCCACGCCCCGAGGGCCGCGAGCCCGGCCCCGGCCAGCGCGAGGACGGGCGCGTTCAGGCCGTAGAGGTAGCGCAGCTCGTCGGGGCCGGTGCGCCGCGAGAGCCAGAAGGCGCCGGCCAGCGCCGCGGCCCAGCCGAGGAGGGGCAGAGCGCGCCGCGAGCGGCAACCCGCGACGAGGGCGACGAGCAGGCCTGCCACGAGCAGGACGGCGAGGGCGGCCGGCAGGTCGGCCCGCTCCTTCCCGTCCACCACGAGCGGCACCTGCAGGCCGGCGAGGCCCCGCAGCGCGTGGCCGAGGTCCAGGACCCCCTGCTCCCACAGCCAGCGGGGCCGGACGGCGGTCACCGCGCTCGACGCCGTGACGACCTTCGCGCCCGAGGCGCCGACCAGCCGCGCCACGAGGAGCGGCGCCGCCCCGAGCGCCACGCCCGCGGCGAAGGCGAGCGAGGCGCGGAGCCGCGGCCGCAGGCCGGCGAGGGCGAGCCCGGCCGCCATGCCGGCGAAGGCGGGGATCGCGAGCGAGGAGTTCCACACGGCGAGGCCACAGGCGAGCCCGAGGGCCAGGGCCGCCCCGCGCCCGAGAGGCCTGCCCCCGGGAGCCGAAGGGCCGCGCCGCGGGGGCGCTCCGTCGCGCGGCAGCGTGGCGAGAGCGACGACGAGCGGAAAGCCGGTCACGAGCGGCATCAGGAAGTTCGGTGGCGGGCC
>JBGPQQ010000066.1:0-10722 GCA_041489115.1 Vicinamibacteria bacterium
AGTAGCGGCGGACGAGCTCCGTCGACGCGTGCGGGCGGCGCAGCATCAGGACCCCGAGGTGTGCGAAGAGCGAGAAGTAGTGCCAGTCGCCGTGGCGGTCGAACTTCCGCATGGACGTGAGCGCCTTGGCCGACGTGACGCGGGCCAGCGTCTGGCCGCGGGAGCGGCCGAGGCGCTTCAGGGCGATCAACAGGGCCACGTCCTCCGCGAAGGCCCGCCTCTCCTCGTACTCGCCTACGCGCTCGAAGTCCTCGCGTCGCATGAAGACCACACCCGTGTCCATCCGCAGGAGGACGACCCAGGGGATCAGGAGGAGCCAGGTCACGAGGATCCCCGGCGACCAGCGTTCCAACCGCACGCCGGTCGCGCCCCCGACGTAGCGGCCCGTCGCGAGCGCCGCGTCGATGGCGTTGAACGTCTCGGGGTGGATCCGCATGTCCGCATCCACGAAGGCAACAACCTCACCCCGCGCTGCGTGCGCCCCGCCGTTCCGCGCCGCGGCGATCGAGCGCTTCTCGACCCGAACCACCGTGCACCCGTGGTCCCGGGCGAACGCCGCGGTCCGGTCGGTCGACGCGTTGTCGGCCACGATCACCTCGACCGCATCGGGTCCGCGGTGGAAGCGCGCCCTCGCCACGTCCACGGTGTCGAGAAGGCGGGGCAGGAGCGCCTCCTCGTTCCATGCCGGGACGACGAGGGAGAAACTTGGCACCATCTGAGGGGCGGAGCAGGCTTCAGACGGGGAGTTCCCAGCCCGCTCGGTAAGGTTCTCTCAGGTACCGGTCCGCCTCCGGCGCGTTAGTGGCCTTCATGTTCGGGCCGTCCCACTTCAGGAGCTTCCGCGTGCGGAGCGCCACGTTGCCGAGCAGGATGAACTCACAAAGCCGCGCGCCGTACTCGAAGTTGCCGCTCGCCGGTGTCCCGCCCTTGCACGCCTGGAGCCAGTCGGCGTGATGCCCCTCGACCCGCGGGAGGGTCTTCTTGGGGCGTTTGTACTCGCGGTGCAGCTCGAGGGGCAGCAGGCGGGGCATGCCTGACCATCCCGCGCAGGTGATGATCCCCTTCTCCCCGATGAAGATGATGCCGTCGTCCCCTTCGCCCAGGCGCTGCTTGGGGTCGTCCGGGTCTATGCCGAGTGGCGTCGGCGGACGCAGGCCGCCGTCGTACCAGTACACCGTCACGGGGCCCATGTTCCCGCGGGGGCCGAACCGGTAGGTCGCCAGCACTCCGGTCGAACAGACCTCCTCGTCCACACCGGGGGCCGCGGCTTCCACGGTCTGCGGGGCGTCCAGATGCAGCGCATTGAACGCAGGGTCGAGGTGGTGGGGGGCCACGTCCGGCAATCCCCCGCCGCCGAAGGCCCACCACCCGCGCCAGTTGAACGGGGCATAGGCCGGGTGGTAGGGACGCGCTTCGCGGGGCCCCAGCCACAGGTCCCAGTTGAGACCAGGTGGCACATCCGGGGTGCCCGCGGGACGCCCGCTCCCTTTCGCAAAACCACCCGCGCCGCCCCAAGCGTGCACTTCGCGGACCGCGCCGATGGCGCCGTCCCAGATCCACTCGGCGGTCTGTCGATGCCCCTCGCTCGAGCGCCCCTGGTTGCCCATCTGCGTGGCGACCCCCGTCTCCTTGGCGACTTTGGCGACGGTCCGGGCTTCCCAGATGTCGTGAGTCAGCGGTTTCTCGCAGTAGACATGCTTGCCGGCCTTCATTGCGGTGATCGAGACGTAGGCATGGAGATGGTCCGGGGTGGCGATGAGGACGGCGTCGATCGCCTTCTCCTTCTCCAGCATGACGCGGAAATCTTCGTAGGCGGCGCACTTGTAGGTGGGGGTCTTCGCGCCGTAAGTCTTCTCGATCTCTGCCGTGATCGGGCCCCGGCCGGCCTTTCCCCCGTAGTAGAACGGACTGAGGTCCCACTCCTCGCACGGGTCGGCGATGGCGATGACCTGGCAGTCGTTCTCCTGGAAGAGGGCGCGGAGGTTGGTGCGCCCCTGGCCGCCGACGCCGATGATGGCGACGTTCACCTTGTCGCTCGGGGCAATGCGCCCCGGCCCACCAAGAACGTGGCGGGGGAGGATCGTCGCTGCGGCGACGGCGGATGCCGCGGTGGTCATGAATTGACGACGACTGGATTCTGCAGTCTGCTTTCGGTTCATGGTATCGAAGCCTACCCCATCGGACAGCCCGGCGGGTCCCCTTCCGGTCAGGTTCGCATCTCCCGGACCTTCGTCTGCTCCGGTGGGCCGTCGGGTGGCGTCGTGGCGTGTGGGTGGCGGCGGTGGTTGGACTGCTGGCGACTCGGATTGCCCGGTGCGTCACAACGTGTCGCCGGGCGTCGAATAGTGCGCCTTCAAGTACTCGATCCAGCGCATGCGGAAGGCCGCTTCGCTTACGCCAAAGGTCGAATCGAAGTTGCCGCCGTTGTCGATCCACGGTCGGAGCGTGTCGCGGCCGTACTCGGTCATCGCAAAGTCGACGATCGTGTACGACCAGATGTAGTTGCTGGCCTTGTTCATCATGCGCGCTTCGTAGGATGCCGTCCCCTCTGAAAGCCACGTCGGCAAACTGGTGGCTCCAATGCCCCGAAGAACGCCAGCAGCATCGACAGCAGACCGGGTGTCCTTCTCATCGGATTGTCCTCTCCGATACGACACAACGTATGCCCGGCGCAGGCGATCGTCAATCGGCCTCTCGCCACCGCGATGACCAGGGCTCGGCCGGCGACTCTAGGATGTCGGCCTCGGGCCGCTGACGGGCGCGGCGGCGGTGACACGCTCGCCGAGGGCGACCTTCAGCTCGTGTCGCCCACCATCGTCCGAGAATGGAATCGCACGCGGGTCGACGGACGTGCCGTCGAGCACCGCCTGGGCGACGCCTCGCGAGCGGCGCTCCGGGTTGACGACGTCGATCACGTAGCGCGTCGCGCCGAAGCGCCAGGCGATCGAGTACGCGGGCCAGGCCGCCGGGATGCAGGGATCGATCTCGAAGGTCGCGCCGCGGCGACGGAAGCCGAGGATGCTCTCGAGGCCGGCCCGGTGCATCCAGCCCGCCGAGCCGGTGTACCAGGTCCAGCCTGCCCGACCGGCGTGAGACGGGTCCGCGAGCACGTCACCCGCGAGGACGTACGGCTCGGCCTTGTAGCGCTCGACGTCGGGCGCGGTGCGCGTGTGATTGACCGGGTTGAGCATGTGGAAGATCTCCGCCGCTTCGTCGCCGTACCCAAGCCGTGCCATGGCCATCACCGTCCAGACGGCGGCGTGGGTGTACTGGCCGCCGTTCTCCCGCACCCCGGGCGGATAGCCCTTGATGTATCCGGGCTCCTGTGGCGAGCGGTCGAAGGGCGGCGTGAGCAGGGCGACCAGCCGATGCCCGCGCCGCACCAGGTGCGCACGGACCGCATCCATGGCGCGGTCGGCAAAACGCTGAGGCACTGCCGCCGAGAGCACGGCCCAGGACTGGGCGATCGAGTCGATTCGGCACTCCTCGTTCTGGGCCGACCCGAGCGGCGAGCCGTCGTCGTAGTACCCGCGCCGGTACCACTCGCCGTCCCACGTCCGCTCGAGCACCGCCGCGAGGCGGGCGGCTTCGCGGCGGTAGCGCTCGGCCCGCTCGGCGTCGCCCCGCTCGTCGCACAGCGGCGCGAACTCGGCGAGGACACCGTGGAGGAAGAAGCCCAGCCAGGTGCTCTCGCCGCGGCCGTGCCAGCCCACGCGGTTCATCCCGTCGTTCCAGTCGCCGCTTCCGAAGAGCGGCAGCCCGTGCGCGCCGGCAGTCAGGCCCCTGTCGATCGCGCGCAGGCAGTGCTCGAAGAGCGAGCCACGCGACGCGGACACGCGCGGCTGGATGTAGGCGTCCTGCGAGTCCGGAGCGAGCGGTTGGGCTTCCAGGAACGGCACGATCTCGTCGAGCACGCCCGTGTCTCCGGTCGTCCGTGCGTAGTGCGCCGCCGCGTACGGCAACCACAGCAGGTCGTCCGAGCAGCGGGTGCGTGTGCCCCGTCCGCTCGGCTCGTGCCACCAGTGCTGAACGTCGCCTTCGACGAACTGATGGCCGGCTGCGCGCAGCAGATGCTCGCGGGTGAGGTCCGGCCGGACGAGCGCGAGCGCCATCGCGTCCTGGAGCTGATCGCGGAAGCCGAACGCTCCGCCGGGCTGGTAGTAGCCGGACCGCGCCCACAGGCGACAGCTCAGGTCCTGGTAGAGGAGCCAGCGGTTCATCAGCAGGTCGAAGGAATCGTCCGGGGTGCTCACCTGCACCGCATCGAGAGTACGGTCCCACGCCCGACGCACGGCGCCGAGTGCGGACTCGGCCGCCGCCGCGGAGCCGTGGCGCGAGACGAGCTCGCGAGCCGCGGAGGCGTCCTGTGCCTGGCCCAGCAGGAACACGAGGACTCGCGTCTCGCCGGGGGCGAGAGAGATGGTCAGGTGCAGCGCCGCGCAGGGGTCGAGGCCCGCGCCGAAGCGACCGGAGAGCGCCTCGCGGGCGAGGGCTGCCGGCTGCGCGAGCGACCCGTTGCGGCCCAGGAACGACGCCCTGTCGCCGGTTGCCGAGCGGACGGCCTCGCTCGCGTGGGCGAAGGCCACGTGCCCGGGGTACTCGGTGTTGTAGGGATTGCGCGCCAGGATCGTGCCGGTCGCAGCGTCGAGCTCGGTCACGACGTGGAGAGCCTGGCCCTCGCGTGGCGGACCCAGGATCCACTCGTTGTAGGCGAACACGCTGAGGCGACGAGGGAGGCCGCTCTCGTTCGTCAGGGTGAGCCGCGAGAGCTTCACGGGATCGCTCGCGTCCACGAAGACGTCGAGCGCGTGGCGGATGCCGTGCACGATCCGCGAGAAGCGGGTGAGGCCGGCCGAGTGCCGGATCAGGAGGCGGCTCGTCGCTGTGCGACGCATCGGGCTCAGCGTCGGAGACCATGCTTCGCCCGTCTCGTCGTCACGGATGAACAGCGCCTCGGCCGTCGGGTCGCTGACGGGGTCGTTCGCGAACGGCGTGAGGCGGTTCTCGCGGCTGTTCCCGGCCCAGGTGTAGGCGGACCCGCCGGCGGTGACCACGGTGCCGAACACGGGATTGGCGATCACGTTCGCCCACGGCAGCGGAGTTTCCGTTTCTTCGTCGAGCAGCACCACGTAGTCTCGCCCGCCGTCGCCGAAGCCGCCCAGGCCATTGGCCAGGGCGAGAGGTGGCACCTCGAGACCCGCGTTGGACGCAGCAGCAGGCTCCGGCTGCCGTGAGGGCACGAGGTCGGGCGGCTCCGGCTCGGGCCAGTGGGCGTAGGCGTGCTCGAGCTGTGCCGACAAGTCGCCGCGATCGCCGCTGAGCACGGCCCGCGCCACGGCCGCGAGCAGGACGCGCTCGGCTTCTCCCATGCGGTCCCCGCGCAGCAGATAGGCCCCGCCGGGCTGGTGGTTCCACGCCCTCCACGGACCGTTGTCGAGCAGCGCCGTGAGCTGGCCGTGCATCTCGTCGAGATAGCTGACGGGGTGCTCGTTCAGGATCACGACGTCGGCGCGGAGCCCCTTGAGCCTCCAGTACTCCTGAGCCTGCAGGACCTCTCGGACGAGCGGCAGATCGTCCTCCTCGACCACCCGCAAGAGGAGGATGGGGAGGTCCCCCGAGATGCCGTGAGGCCAGAGGCCTTCCTGGCCGAGCTCACTCCTGGCCAGGATCTCCGGGCCCGCGCGCAGCGAGCGATCGGCGTACAGCACGCGCGACGCCAGGCGTTCGTAGAGCAGTGCGTCCTCGCTCGTGATGCCGAGGTGCCGCAGCGCGCTCTGCGCGTGCGCTAACGCGAGGGCGAAGGTCCGTGCCGCCGAGCTCGGCTCGTGGTACTTCTGGGCGAGCGCCAGGGCCGTGTCACGCGAGAATGCCATGCCCGTGGCGAACGACAGCCGCACGAAGCCTCCCGGCGCGAGGCGGATGCGCTGGCGCAGGCTGACCATGGGATCGAGCACGACGCCGGTAGTCCCGGACAGAGAACGCCCGTCGAGCGCCTGGGGACCGTCCGTCGAGCGCCCCCGGCCGAGGAAACGCGCGCGGTCCGTCTCCCATTCGAGGGGACCCTGCGTGCGGCCTTCGAGGCTCAGCACGTGCACGGCCCAGAGCGCCGCCTCGTCGGCCGAGCGCGGCCGACGAGCGCACAGCAGCGCCGCTCGCTCCGGGAGGTACTCCGTCTCGACGAACAGCTTTCCGAAAGCGGGGTGGGCCAGGTCGGCCGCCGCCGGGGCGAGCACGATCTCGGCGTAGCTCGTGATCTCGATCTCGCGGGGGCGGTCGCTGTGGTTCGTCACCGCCAGCCGCCGCACCTCCACGTCGTCCTCCGTGGAGACCGCGACCTCGAGCAGCGTGGCGATGCCGTCGTCGCGGCGGCTGAACGTCGCCTTCTCGGCGAGGAACGTCACCAGGTAGTCCTCCGGCTCCGTTCCCGTCGGATGGTGGGTCGCGGACCATACGGCACCGCTGCGCACGTCCCGGAGATAGAGGAACTGGCTTCCCGGATCGCGTGTGGTGTCCTCGCGGTGGCGGGTGACGACCCGACCCCGGCAGAAGCTGGCGCCCCCGCCGGCGTTCGTCACGACCGTGGTGTAGCTGCCGTTCGAGAGGAACTGGGCATGTGGCCACAGCGTGTGCGGCGATCGGAAACGACGCAGGGCCTGCGCGGGCGCCGGACCGGCCGCCCGTGTCTCCTCCACAGGCCGGGGCTGGGTGATCGCTGCCTCGCGCGGTACCCGCTCCTGCAGCAGCAGCTCCGTGGCCTGCACGCGCGGATCGGCATGGAAGCGCTTCACCATCGGGTCGCCGAGCAGGACGTTGGCGAGCGAGACGAGGGTCATGCCCTGGTGGTGAGCCATGAAGGTCCGCACGACGGTTCCGCTGGAGCGGCCGCTGCTCTCGCCTGCGGCGAGCTCGCCGACCGTCGGGTGCGTGTAGTCGATCGCTTCGTAGTAGCCGTAGGCACCCGCACGCCCTTCGTCCGACAGGCGCCGGAGGTTGCGTACGGCGAGCTGCGGTTCGACCATCGCGGCGAGCGCCGTCGCGTACGGAGCCACGACCAGCTCGTCGGCGAGGCCCCGCTTCAGGCCGAGGCCGGGGACGCCGAAGGCTTTGTACTGGTAGTTGCCGTGGCGATCGCTGAGGTTGTAGGCGCACTCGGACATCCCCCACGGCACCTCGCGTCCGGCGGCGTAGTCGGCCTGGCGGCGCACGGCCATGCGGCAGCTCTGGTCGAGGAGCGTCTCGGGGTAGCTCTTCATCACGAGGAGCGGCATCAGGTACTCGATGGCGGTGCCGCTCCACGACAGGAGCGTCGGCGTGCCGGCGACACTCGTGACGAGTCGTCCCAGGTGGAACCAGTGCGTCTCGGGGAGCTCGCCGCGCGCGATGGCGATGAAGCTCGCGAGGCGCGCCTCCGAGGCCAGCAGGTCGTAGTAGGAGAGGTCCAGGCGGCCCGGGCCCTCGGCGTCCGCCAGGCGAAAGCCGATCGAGAGGATTCGGCGCTGCGGGTCGTAGAGGAAGCGGAAGCCCATTCCATCGGCGAAGGATGCGGCCCGGCGGGCCAGATCCTCGAGACCCGCCTGCCGCAATCCCTCGGCGAGCGTCATGAGCGCGCCGGCCAGGTTCCCGCTGTCGACGGTCGAGACGTAGCGGAGTGGGAGCGCCGCCAGGCTCTGCGTGTCGTACCAGTTGAGCAGATGGCCCTCGTACCGCTCCAGGCCCTCCATCGTCGTGAGGGTCGCGTCGATCCTCTGGGCGAGGACGTCGGTGGGGATGAAGCCGAGGTCGTGAGCGGCCAGTGTCGCGAGGAGCCCCATCCCGATGTTCGTGGGCGAGGTCCGATGGGCCACCCGAGGCTGGGGCGTCTCCTGGAAGTTGTCGGCGGGCAGGCCGTGATCTTCGGGGCCCATGAAATTCTCGAAGTAGCGCCACGTGTCGCGGGCGACGTGCTCGAAGAAGGTGCGGTCCTCGGGGCCGAGCTCCAGCCGCCGCTCCGGCACGGGCCGGCTCAGGGCGTGGGCGACGAACGGTGCGGCGGCCCACAGCACGAGCACCGGTACGGCCGCGGCGAGCGCGGCCGGACGCGCGACCCACACCAGGACGAGGCCGACGAGCGCGATCAGCGGGCTCGCGATCATCTCCATGACGAACGCCCGAGCGCCGTTCCGGCTGTGTCCCCGGTCGGCGCTCGCTGCGGCCGTCTCCCACTGCAGCATGCGGCGCTTGGTGGCCGCCAGACGGACGAGCGTCAGGCCGATCGCATGCACTCTCTCCCAGGCCTGACTCGCGAGGAACGTCAGCTGCAGACCGGTCTGCGCCAACGCCGTGTTGGCGTCTTCTCTCACGACACGAAGGAAGACACGCCACGGCTGCTGCGGTGGCGGACCGCCGAGGGTCGTGAGAGCCAGCGGATAGAGGTTGAAGGCGAGCGCAGCCAGGACCACGGCCGTCCAGAGCGCCGGGCTTCCCGGCAGAGTCGTCCACGCGAGCAGCAGCAGGGCCACGGTCGCGGGCGCCATCAGGCTTCGTCTCAGGTTGTCCAGGATCTTCCAGCGGGAGATCAGCGGCAGGCGGTTGCGACGCAGGCCGGAACGTGTGGGGACGATCGGGAACAGCCACCACAGGATCTGCCAGTCACCGCGCACCCACCGGTGCTGGCGGCGCGCATGGGCAAGGACGCTCGAGGGGTAATCGTCCACGACCTCGATGTCGGTGACGAGGGCCGTGCGCGCGTACAGCCCCTCGAAGAGGTCGTGCGAGAGGAGGGCGTTTTCGGGCACGCGCCCCTC
The DNA here is from genome assembly GCA_041489115.1 of Vicinamibacteria bacterium. Taxonomy (GTDB): domain Bacteria; phylum Acidobacteriota; class Vicinamibacteria; order Fen-336; family Fen-336; genus DATBSL01. The sequence continues at coordinate 8,784 of JBGPQQ010000066.1, forward strand.
GAGGGCGGTGACGAAGGCATCCACGTCGTAGAGCCCCTTGCCGGTGAAGATCCCCTCGGCGAAGAGGTCCTGGTACGTGTCGGAGACCGCGGTCGTGTAGGGGTCGACGCCGGTGTGCCCGGCGTAGAGCCGCGCGAACAGCGAGCCGGCGGCGCTCGCCATGGTCACGCTCACCCGGGGCTGGAGGATCCCGTAACCCTCGGTGACGCGGCCGAGACGCGGGTCGAAGTGGGGCCGATTCAGCGGATGGGCGGCGATGCCGATCAGCTTCTTCGCGGCGTCACGAGGCAGGCGCGTGTCGGAATCGAGCGTGATGCAGTAGCGGACGGCGGGGAAGACACCGGCATCGCCGGCTTCCACCGAGAAGCTCGTGTCCGTGGCTCCCCGCAAGAGGCGGTTCCATTCCTCGATCTTGCCGCGCTTGCGCTCCCAGCCCAGGAAGACGCCTTCGCGCGGGTTCCACTGCCGCACGCGGTGGACGAGGTAGAAGCGGTCGTTGCGCCCCTCGGCGTGGCGGGCGTTGAGGGCTTGGATTCCGGCACGGGCGGCGCTCAGGACCGCTTCGTCCTGCGGCATCTCGCGCGCGGGGGCGTCCGTGAAGTCGCTGAGGATCGCGAAGTGGACACGCGGGTCGAGGTTGCCGAGGGCCAGCACCTCGAGATGCTCGAGCAGCTCCCCGACTCTCTCGACGCTCGTCAACAGCGTCGGCACGACGACCATGGTCCGCGCGCGCTCCGGCACCCCGCCCAGGAAGTCGAGGCGGGGGAGCCGCCGCGGAGCGGCGAAGCGGACCGACAGACTCTGGACGACGGCGATCGCTACGTCGCTGGCCGGCAGCAGCAGGAGGACCGCCACCCAGGCCTGCGGCCAGGGCGAGCCGCTGTGCTGGTGCGCGTAGACGAAGCCGAGGCCGAGCAGGAGGGCGGTCAGGAACCCGATCGTCCCGAGGTAGGCCGCCGTGGCATGGGCGAAGACGAAGCGTCGTACGCGACGGAGCAGACGGGGACGGTACGCCGCGTCGATCTCGAGATCGGCGCGGCCTTTGCCGATGAGATGGTGGCCGACGTGGACCGCGCGCCCGGCGACCCCGCCCTCGGCGGCCTGGCGCGCGCTCTCGACGGTTCGCAGGGCCACCCGGAGCTGACCCTCCCCGGTGCCGTCGGCGAGATCCTCCACCGCCTGGCGATAGCGGTCGCGGCTCAGGAAGTCCATGTTGCCGTAGACGGCGGCCGGGTCGCGCTGCAGCACCCCCTCGACGAGACTCACCGACTCGAAATACTGGCTCCAGTCGAGGGTGGACAAGAGGCGGAGGCTCGTGATGACGTTCGCGACGGAGACCTGCGCTGCCGCCTGGTGCTGATGCTCGCTGCGGATCGCCTCCTCCGCGGCCGTTAGCTGCGCGAGGAGATGCGCGTCGACAGCGGCGCGCACCGCCGAGAGGCGCGGGCCGTACTCGCGCACGCGCTGCAGCAGCTGCACCACGAACGCCGGGTGGATCTCCGGCGGGAGCGCCGGCAGCCGCCCGTGCCCGGCGGCGTCGATCTGCGCGACGTACCCGTCGGCCGCCCGGCGGGCGTCGCGGGCGTCGATCACCTCCGCAGCCAGGCGGCGCAGGTTCTCGATCAGCGCGAGCTTGAGCATGCTCGGCCAGGCCCACAGCTCGCCGATCGTGAGTGGCGCGACCGTCTGGTAGCTGTTCATGAAACGGAGGAGCTGCTGCCGGTCGAGGCGGCTGTCACTGTGGCGGATCAGCTCCACGGCCATGGCGTAGACCCGCGCGTCGCCGGCGAGCTGGCGCGTGGCGAGCTTGGGCAGCTCGCGGTAGTAGTCGCGCGGCAGGTTCTGGCGCACGTCGCGTATCTCGGAAGCGACCAGGTGGTAGTTGTCGAGCAGCCACTCCGCTGCCGGCGCGACGAACTCCCCCTTGTGCACGTCCTCG
>JBGPQQ010000067.1:0-10710 GCA_041489115.1 Vicinamibacteria bacterium
AGGAGGGCGGCACGGAGGAGCGGCGGGGGGGGCAGGAAGGCGGCCCCGACCACACCCCGGACCCAATGTCGCTGGACTCGCTGCTGAAGCGGTTCGGCATCGACGAATGAGGAGAACCGACCGATGGGTCTCACCGGCGAGCAGTCCCAGTTCTACCGCCAGACCCTCGAGATCACGAGGAAGTCGATCGAGGAGCTCAACGTGCAGATCGAGGAGGAGCTCGCCAAGGTGAAGGACCGGCTGGCCGATCTCCAGGCGAAGAAGAACGCCGCCAAGCAGATCTACGACGGCGCGTGCGGGATCCTCGGGATCGAGAACGACCTCGAGAAGGCCGAGGAGCCGGAGGCCTAGGCGGTGGCCTGGTTCCGACGCGAGCCGGCCCCGCTCACCCCGCGCGAGGGCGAGAGCCGCGTGCCCGAGGGCCTGTGGGTGAAGTGCGGCAGCTGCAAGGAGATCCTCTACCGCAAGGACGTCCTCAAGAACCTGTCGGTCTGCCCGAAGTGCGCCTTTCACTTCCGCGTCTCCGCGCGCGAGCGGCTCGACATGCTCTTCGACGGCGCGTGGGAGGAGTTCGACCGGGGCCTGGTGAGCGCCGACCCCCTCGGCTTCCGCGACGGCCGGTCGTACGCCGACCGGCTGCGGGCGGGCAAGGCCAAGACCGACTCCTACGACGCGCTCGTCTCCGCGCTCGGGGCGCTGGGCGGCCGCCGCACGGTCGTCGGCGCGATGGAGTACGGCTTCATCGGGGGGTCGATGGGCGTCGTGGTCGGCGAGAAGGTCACCCGGTGCATCGAGCGGGCGCTCGAGCAGAAGCTGCCCCTCGTGGTCGTCTCCTGCTCGGGCGGGGCGCGCATGATGGAGGGGACGCTCTCCCTCATGCAGATGGCGAAGATCTCGGCGGCGCTCGCGCGGCTCCACGAGGCGCGGCTGCCCTTCCTGAGCGTGCTGACCGATCCCACCACGGGGGGAGTGACCGCGTCCTACGCCATGCTCGGCGACCTCAACATCGCCGAGCCGGGGGCCCTCATCGGCTTCGCCGGCCCGCGCGTCATCGAGCAGACCATCCGGCAGAAGCTCCCCGACGGGTTCCAGCGCTCGGAGTTCCTGCTCGAGCACGGGATGCTCGACATGGTGGTGGACCGGCGGGAGCTCAAGAAGACGCTGGTGCGCTCGCTCCGGCTGCTCATGGACTAGCCCCGTGCGCATCGACCTCAACGCGGACCTCGGCGAGGCCTTCGGCGCCTACGCGATGGGCGCGGACGAGGCGGTGCTCGTCTACGTGACCTCGGCGAACGTGGCCTGCGGCTTCCACGCCGGGGACCCCACCGTCATCGACCGCACCGTGGCCCGCGCGGTGCGTGCGGGGGTCGCGGTGGGGGCGCACCCCAGCCACTTCGACCTGCGGGGCTTCGGGCGCCGCGAGATCGCGGCCGACCCCGCCGAGGTCGAGGCCGACGTCGTCTACCAGGTGGGGGCGGTGGCGGCCTTCGCGCGGGCCCACGGCGCCCACCTCACCCACGTGAAGCCGCACGGGGCGCTCTACAGCCAGGCCGCCCGCGACGGGGCGCTCGCCTCGGCGATCGCGCGGGGCGTCGCGCGCTTCAGCCGCGACCTCGTGCTCGTCGGCCTCGCCGGCTCGGCGGCCATGCGGCGCGCGGCCGAGACGGAAGGGCTGCGCTTCGCGGCCGAGGCCTTCGCCGACCGCGCCTACGACACGGAGGGCCGGCTCGTCCCCCGCTCGCGGCCGGGCGCGCTCATCACCGACCCCGCCTCCGGCGCGGCCAACGCGCTGCGCATCGTGCGCGACCACGTGGTGACGTCGATCGACGGGGCCGAGGTGCCGATGCACGCCGACACGCTGTGCCTGCACGGCGACAACCCCCACGTCCTCGCCATCGCCCGGGCCGTGCGCGAGGCACTGGAGGGGGCGGGAGTGGGCGTGCAGGCGCTCGCCCGTTGACGTTCCCGCGGGTCCTGCCGGTCGGCGACGCGGCCGTCACCGTCGAGTTCGGCGACGCGCTCGACCCGACGACGAACGCGCGCGTGCGAGCGCTCGACCGCGACCTCGCCCGGGCCCCGTTCGACGGCTTCCGCGAGGCCGTGCCGGCTCTCCGGTCTCTGCTCGTCCTCTACGACCCGTCCGCCGTGCGATTCGGCGTCGTCGCCGGAAGCCTTCTCGGCCGCGCCGCGCGGCGGGTGGCCCCGCCCGACCCCGGCCGGCGGCACGAGGTCCGGGTCGTGTACGGGGGCGAGTCGGGCCCCGACCTCGCCCCGCTCGCGCGCGAGCACGGGCTCAGCGAGGCCGAGCTCGTCGGCCTTCACGCCGGCGGGGACTACACCGCGTTCATGCTCGGCTTCACCCCGGGCTTCGCCTACCTGGGGCTCCTGCCCGAGGCCCTCGAGTCCCCGCGCCGGTCGACGCCGCGCGTCCGCGTCCCTGCGGGATCGGTGGCCGTCGCCGGGCGGCTGACCGGCATCTACCCCATCGCCTCGCCGGGCGGCTGGCAGCTCATCGCGCGGACCTCGCTGCGCCTCTTCGACCCCCTCCGCGCGGAGCCCGCCCTCTTCGCCCCCGGCGACCGCGTGCGCTTTGCCCCGGTGGCGGATCTGCCGCCGCCGGAGCCCGCGGCGCCGGCGCCGGCTCTCACGGGCACGCCGGTCGTCGAGGTGCTCGACCCCGGCCTGCTGACGACGGTGCAGGACGCCGGTCGCACGGGACACCGCCGGACGGGGGTGAGCGGCGCCGGGCCGGTGGACGCGCACGCGCACGCGGCCGCGAACCGCGCGGTCGGCAACCGAGAGGACGCCGCGGGGCTCGAGTGCACCGTGGCCGGACCGTCCCTCGTGTTCCTGGCGCCGCTGCGCTTCGCCGTGGCGGGGGCCGACCTGGGCGCGGTGCTCGAGCGGGCGGAACTGGGCGCCTGGCCCGTCCCCCTCGGGGCGGGCGTTCTCGCCCGGCCCGGCAACGTCCTGCGCTTCACGGGCCGGCGCTCCGGCTGCCGAGCGTACGTGGCCCTTCGCGGCGGGATCGACGTGCCCGCCGTCCTCGGCTCGCGCGCGACGGACCTGCCGTCGGGCTTCGGCGGCGTCGCGGGACGGGCGCTCGCCGCCAGCGACCGCCTCGCCGTGTCCGCCACCGCGGGCGACGGCGCGGTGCCCCGCGATTCGCCGCGTGAGCGGCACGCCGCGTCCTCGACCGTGCGCGTGCTGCTCGGCCCGCAGGCGGACCGCTTCGACGCGGAGACGGTCGCGCGCTTCCTCGCGAGCCCCTGGCGCGTGGGCGCAGCGTCCGACCGCGTGGGCTGCCGGCTCGAGGGCGAGCCGCTCCGCCACCGCGGGCCGGCGGAGATCCTCTCCGACGGGATGGTGCCCGGCTCGGTTCAGGTGCCTCCCGACGGCCGGCCGATCGTCCTGATGGCCGACGGGCCGACGACCGGCGGCTACCCGAAGATCGGCACGATCGTCACCGCCGACCTGCCGCGCCTCGCCCAGCTGATGCCTGGCGAAGGCGAGGTCCGCTTCGAAGCGGTTCGAGTCGAAGGCCTGTAGGCTCACGCGCAACCCAGGGGGTCCGGGGGACCCTGGCTCTTGAGCCAGGACAAGTGGAATCCCCCGGTTCAAAGAAGGAGGCAGCAGGCCGTAGGCGTATCCGCTTCGCTCCTCGCACCCTGTGGCTCCTCCCCATCGCGCGGCCGGCCCCGGGTCGCGAGTCCCCGCCCTCGTGTTCCACCCACAGCCGGCCGAGAGCCACGCGATCGGTTGGAGTGCGATGCGGAGACGACCTATAGCTGTTCGATCGGCCTCGGGCGGCCGATGTAGAAGCCCTGGGCGTGGGTGAAGCCGAGCTCGGCGCAGGCGCGGGCCTCGGCCGCGGTCTCGATGCCCTCCGCCACCGTCTTCACGAGCAGCTCCCGCGCGAGGGCGAGGAGCGAGTGGAGGAGCCGCCGCTTGGCGGCGGGCGCCTGGTCGAGCCCGGAGACGAAGCGCCGGTCGAACTTGAGGTAGTGCGGCGGCGCCTCCGCGAGCTCGAGGAGGCGCGCCTGCCCCGCCCCGAAGTCGTCGTAGGCGAGGGCGATGTTGCGCTCGAGCAGCAGCGCCCGCAGCTCCGCGATCGCGGCCGGGCGCGTGAGCACGCTCTCGTGGATCTCGAGGGCGAGGTCGAGCTGGGGGGAGATCGCCCTCAGCTCCTCGAGCGACTCCAGGAGCCCCGGGCGCACGAGCTCGACCGGGTGCGTGTTCAGGAAGATCGTCGGGAGGTCGGTGCGCCGGGCGGCGAGCTCGACGGCCTTCCGGCGAAACAGGCGGCTCAGCTCGGCCTCGGCGCCGATGCTCTCCGCGATGCGGAGGAGCTCGAGCGGGCTCTCCGGCAGCTGCGGGTAGCGCCCGCGGCCGAGCGCCTCGTAGGCGGCCACCGTGCCCCGCGACAGCAGCACGATGGGCTGGAAGACCATGGTCACCCGGACCTCGCGGAGCAGCTCGCGCACCTCGCGCGTGCCCTCGGCGAAGCGGTGGGGCAGATCGGGTCTCTTGACCGCCACCGTCGTGGGCCAATCGTCCCGCGCCGCTGCCGGCGCGGGGTCGGCCACGTCCGAGCGGCCGAGGCGGAACTCGAAGTCGGCGAAGTGGAGCACGTCGCCCTCGCCGAGCGCGGCGTCCTCGACGAGGGCGCGGTTCAGGAAGGTGCCGTTCTTGCTGCCCAGGTCCCGCAGCCGCAGGCCGGGCCCGAGGGCGTAGATCTCGGCGTGGGCTTTCGAGACCGAGTCGGCGGGCAGGACCAGCTCGAGGCCGTGGCGGCGGCCGACGCGGAAGGGCAGAGTATGGATGCGGACGCGCCGGAGCGTACCGCCCTCGGCGACGGTCTCCAGGTACCAGCCCGCCTCGCCGATGGGCGGGCCCCCGCCGCCGTCCGGCGGCTCCTCGCTCACGCGCGCGCCCCCCCCCGTCCTGGTCACGCCCCCAAGTATCGCCGACCGTGCAAGCTCGCGCGCTGCCGCTCGCCCGGGGGCGCTAGAGCAGGCGTCGAGCTGCTTCCGCCCCCGGCTCGCTCGTCTCGTGGGCCGCGCGCCGCTGGCGCAGCAGGAGCCCCTCGGTCTCGGCGGCGGTGGCCGGGGGGCCGCAGAGGTTGCCCTGCATGCGGTCGCACTGCCAGCGGACGAGGTGGACGCGCTGCTCCTCGGTCTCGACGCCCTCCGCCACCACTTTGAGCCGGCGCGACCGCGCGAGGGCGACGGCGGCGGTGATCACCGCCTCGTGGTCCCGGTTGAGGGCGGCGTCGGCCACCACGGAACCGTCGATCTTGAGGGTGTCGATCGGGTAGCGGTAGAGGTCGGCCAGGCGGCTCTCGCCGGTGCCGAAGTCGTCGAGGGCGATGCGCACCCCGAGCCGCCGCAGCTCGGTGAGCCGCTCGATGGCGAGCTCGGGGCCGCGCACGAGCTCCACCTCCGAGACCTCGAGCTCGAGGTACTCGGGAGGGAGCCCGGTCTCGTCGAGCACGCGCCGCACGAGCTTGACGAGGGCGGCGTGGGAGAGCTGGCGCGCGGAGACGTTGACGGACACCACGAGGCCGCGGTGGCCCGCGTCGTGCCACTTCCGTCCCTGCACGCAGGCGCCGCGGAGCGTCCACTGCCCGAGCGGCACCGCGAGACCGCTCACGTCGGCGAGGGAGACGAAGTCGGCCGCCCTCTCCAGCCCCTGGTCGCGGCGCCACCGCAGGAGCGACTCGAGGCCCACGATGGCGCCGGTCTCGCACTCGACGACGGGCTGCCAGTAGAGCTCCATCTCGCCCCGCACGAGGGCCCGCCGCAGCGCGGTCTCCTTCGCCTGCCGCTCGGCGGCGAGGGCGCGCGAGCGCGGGGCGTGCACGTCCCAGGCATCGCCGCCCTTTTGCTTGGCCCGCTGCATCGACACCGTCGCGCTCTGGAGGAGCGACTCGGTGTCCGGCCCGTCGTCCGGGAAGAGCGCGATCCCGAGGCTCGCGGTCACGAGGAGGTCGTGGCCGCCGATGCTGAAGGGGCTGCGGAGCGCGAGGCGCAGCTTGTCCGCCACGACCGTCACGTCTTCGTCCCGCTTGATGCCGGGAAGGAGGAGGGTGAACACGTCCCCGGAGATGCGGGCGATCGTGTCCCCCTGTCGCAGGGTGCTCTCGAGGGCGAGCGCGACGCTGCGGAGGAGATCGTCCCCGTGGCTGCGGCCGAGCCGCTCGTTCACCCTGGAGAAGCGGTCGAGGCCGAGCTGGACGACGGCGAGCTTCTGGCGGGAGCGCTGCGCGTGGATGATTGCCACCACCACGCGGTCGCCGAGGCGGCGGGCGCTCGCGAGCCCGGTGAGCGGGTCCTGGTCGGCGAGGGCGCGGATCTCCTCCTCCGAGCGGGCGCGGGCCGCGCGCTCGCGGCCGAGCGTTTCCCCGAGCCGGGCGACCTCCGCGCGCAGCGTCCGGATCTCCTCCTCGAGCTGGACCTCGCGGGAGGGAGGCTCCGCGGGCGCGGGCCCGGGGGGCGCGGGGGGCGGCTCGCCGGCCGGAGGCGCGGGCGCGGCGGCCGGCGGCGGGGCGGGTGGCGCGACGTCGCGGCGTGCGAACGCGATGAAGGATCGCCAGCGGCTGTTCCTGTCGCTCATGGGGCGCCGAAACAGACGCTATCCGAGCCCGACGCTCGAGGTCAAGGCGGTCCCGCGTCCGCGGTGGAGAGGCGGTCCGCGGCCTCCGCGAGCCCGGGCCGCCCGGGGTCGAGCCAGGCGGCGTGCCGGGCCAGGGCCGCCCCCGAGGCCACGTCGCCGAGCGCGGCCCGCGTGCCGCCCAGCAGGAGCCACGACTCCGCCTGCGCGGGGCGCCGCTCGAGGAGCCGGAGGAGGGCGGCGTCGGCCCGCTCCAGCCTCAGCCGGCGGACGGCGGGTGCGACGGAGACGGCAGCCTGGACCGCTTCCTGCCGCGCCGCGAGCCACGGCCGGTCGGGCAGGGACGCCGCGGCCAGGAGGAGGGCCAGCGCGCCGGCGGCGAGGCCCACGGCGCCGGCGCGGGGCAGCGGCCGCGGCCGCACGCCGGCGGCGCCGGCGGCGGCGGCGGCGGCGAGGGCGGCGAGGGCGGCGTTCGACGGGATGCGGAGGTTGAAGTCCACCGCCGAGTGGGCGGCGAGAGCGGCGAGAGCGGCGAGAGCGCCGGTGCCGATCCCCCTCACCGTGCGGTCGGGCCCCGCGGCGATCCCCCTCCCCGTGGCGGCGAGGACGAGCGCGAAGCCCGCGAGCGCGAGGGCGAGGCCAAGCCCGCCCGTCTCGGCCAGGGTCTCGACGTAGTCGTTCTCGGCGTGCTCGACGCGGACGATGCCGTGGCCGCGTTTGAAGCGCGGGTAGGCGTCGTGGAAGGCGCCGAGGCCGTGCCCGAGCACCGGGCTCGACGCCGCGAGACGGAGCGAGTCGCGCCAGGTGTCGAGGCGGAAGGAAGCGCCGCTCAGGGTGCGCACCCGCTCGTGGGCTTCGGGCGGCACGAGCGCCACCAGGATCGACCCGAGGACGCCGGCGAGGACGAGGGAGGGCCATCGCCGCCGGGGGCCCCCGCGGAAGAGGCGCAGGGCGGCGAGGCACCCGCCGCCCGCGGCGAGGGCGAAGGCGCCCCCGCGCGACAGCGAGGCGAGCCCGGCCAGCGCCATGGCGAGCGCGGCCACGATCGCGAGGATGACGCCGCCGGCGCGCGGGTCGGTCGTCCAGTCGCCGCCGCGGCCGCGGGCGCGGTCGGCGAGGCCGAGCGCGAGGCCGGCGACGAGCAGCGCGGCCATCGCGACCCAGCCGGCGAAGTGGTTCTTGTTCACGAAGGGGCCGAAGGGGCTCACGGTCGGGACGGCGATCGTCCCGTAGAGCAGCGCCCCGAAGCGGGCCCGGGCGAAGATCGCGTAGGCGGAGAGGGCGAACCCGAAGGCGCCCACCACCGCCACCGCGCGCACGGCGCGGTCGGGCCGCGAGAGGGCCGGCGCCGCGAGCAGGGCGAGGAGGGCGAGCCCTCCCGCGAGCGCCACGCCGCGGAGGGTCGAGTCGGGGTCCACCGAGACGGGGCGCGCCGCCGTCCCCAGCACCGCCGCCACCTCGGGGGCCGCGGGATGCCACACCGCGTGCGACCCCGGCGCGAGGACCGCGTGGAGGGCGCCGGGCAGCGGCACGAGCTGCAGGAGGGCGAGCGCCACGAAGCCCGCGAGCGGCCAGAGCGGCACCGCGGGAAGCGCCACGCCGCCGCGCCAGGCGCCGGCGGCGAGGGCGAGCGCCCCGGCGAGGAGCGCGAGGGCGGCCACGGCGAAGAGCGCCCCGGGAAGCACCGCGCCGAACGGCCAGGGCGCGAGGACGGTGATCGCCACGAGAACGCCGAGGGCGAGGCTGGCGGGGACGCCGGGCTCGGCCGGGGGGCGCATTGGCGCAATTGTACGCCGGCGTCCTCAGCTGGCGGCGGCGACCGACGAGGCGGGGGTGGGCGGCAGGAACGCGGCGGCGGGGCGGCCGAGCAGGAACCCTTGCCCGTACTCGATGCCGAGCTCGAGCAGCGTCCGCAGCTCGCCGTCGCGTTCGATGCCCTCGGCGATGATCGTGGACCCGATCCGGTCGGCGAAGGCCTTGAGGGCGCGCGTCATCTCGCGGCGGATGTAGCTCGAGTCGATGTTGCGGATGAGCTCGCGGTCGAACTTCAGGTAGCGCGGGTTGAGGTGGGCGATCTTCTCGAGCCCGGAGTACCCGGCGCCCACGTCGTCGACCGCGATCGAGAACCCGAAGCGGGTGAGCTCGGCGAGGGCCTCCGCGAAGAGCTCGTAGTTCTCGATGGCCGACTTCTCGGTGATCTCGAGCACGACCCGGTCGGGGCTGAGGCCCTGGTCCTCGGCGAGGCGGACGAGGGCCGCGCCCTGGAACTCGGGGTCGTACATCGCCGAGGGGAACACGTTCACGAACAGCTTCGCCCGCGAGGGCAGCGAGATCGCGGCGCCGAGCGCCCGGCGGCGGCACTTGCGGTCCAGCTCGAACACGAGGTCCGCCTCCTCCGCCATCTCGAAGAGGCGCCGCGGCATCTGGTAGACGCTGCCCGCGGGCCCCCGCGAGAGCGCCTCGTAGCCCAGCACCTGGCGCCCCCGCAGGTCGACGATCGGCTGGAAGACGGTGCTGAGCTGGTCGGCCAGCAGCACCTCCTGCAGGTCGCAGCGGTTCTGCAGGTCCCGCTGCGCGCGCTGCACGTGGACGCAGGACCACGCCTCCTCGACGAGGCGGGAGACGAGCCGCTCCGGCATGACGAGCGGGTTGAAGAAGGCGAGGGCGAAGCCCACCGTCACCCGGCGGAGCGTGCCGAGGTAGGGGCTGGCGAGGCGCACCAGCTGGCGGTTGAGGTGCCCCTCCACGCGATCCGCCGCCGCCTTGAGGTCGGCGACCTTCAGCGGGCCCTCGCGGCGCTTCGCGGAGAAGAACACCAGGAAGGCGTCGCCGCCCCGGTCGTTGATGCAGATGATGTCCTCGTGGCGCACCTCGTGGCCCTTCAGCTCGAGGACGAGGTCGCAGGCCATGCCCATGACCTTCTCGAACGCCGCCGTGCCGTACTGGTGCTCGATCTGGGCGAGCGAGGACGTGTCGATCAGGAGGAGGCCCAGGCTGCCCTGGTGGACGAGCACCTGGCGCAGGTCCTCGACCCGCTCCCGATAGGGGACGGGGGCCGCGAGGAGGTGGCCCTCGCCGTCGGGGCGGGGAGCGAGAGTCACGGCCCCTCGGTCCTGGCTGCGTCGGGAGCCGAGGCGCCCGGGGCGGCGGACGGGGTGGCGCCGGCGGCCGCCTTCGCCGCGAGCACGCGGTTGCGCCCGCTGCGCTTGGCCTCGTAGAGCGCCTCGTCCGCCGCGTGGAGGAGCTCCTCGGCGGCGAGGCCGTGGAACGGGTACTCGGCGACCCCCCCGCTCACGCTGAGGCGCCCGCGCGGCTGCTTCTCCGCAAAGGGGAAGGCGTGGCTCGCGATGAGGTTGCGGATCTTCTCCGCCGCGGCCGTCGCCTGGGTCACGTTCGTGTGGGGCAGGATGAGCAGGAACTCCTCGCCCCCGAAGCGGCCGAAGATGTCGTCCTTGCGCACGCTGTCGTTGACCAGCCCCGCCAGCTCCTGCAGCAGCTTGTCGCCGGCGAGGTGGCCGTTGGCGTCGTTGTAGTCCTTGAAGTTGTCGATGTCGAAGAGGAACACGGAGAGCGCCTGCGCGGGCTGCGCCGGCCCGGCCGAGCGCTGGTCGTACGCGGCGCAGGCGGCGCGGTAGACGAGGTCGTTCAGCGCCTGCTCCATGTGCTTCTTGTTGTAGATCCGGGTGAGCCCGTCCATCTCCGCCGTGATCTTCATGCGGCTCACCTGGTTGGCGGTGTGCAGCACCTGCGCTCCCGTCTGGGCCACGAGCCGGAGCGCCGCCTTGGGGTCGCCGCTCTTCCTCGGCTTCGCGACCACGATGACGCCGAGCGTCTCCTGGTCGAAGACCAGGGGCGCGATGAGGTCCGGCTGCGGCATTCCCGGCAGCCCCGGGCCCGGCTTGATGCGGCTCTGCGCCGTCTCGGCCTGCAGGTCCTGGCGGTTCACGTCGATCTGGGACTCGGCGGCGAAGCCGATCTCGCCCGTGTCGAGCGGCACCTCGGTCCCCACCCTGACCGCCGCGCCGTCCGGGTATGCCGCGGCCACCACCAGCCGCGGCGGCCGTCCTTTGTCGGCCTTGCCCTCCGCGCGCTTCACCA
>JBGPQQ010000068.1:0-10600 GCA_041489115.1 Vicinamibacteria bacterium
CCCGAAGTACGCGGGCCAGTACAAGGTGAACCCGATCGCGACCATCCTCGCCGCCAAGATGATGCTCGACTGGCTCGGCGAGAAGGAGAAGGGTGCTCGGCTGCAGCTGGCGGTGGCCGAGGTCGTCAAGGACGGTCGCGTCCGCACCTACGACATGGGCGGCAGGAACTCGACGCTCGAGATGGGCAAGGCGATCGCGGCCGCGGTCGGCGAGACGAAGCCGGTCGGGGCGGGCCGTCGGTGATCGCCGCCGCGCCGGAGATCTTCATCCACGAGGTCGGGCTGCGGGAAGGCCTGCAGATGGAGAAGCAGGTCGTCCCCACCGAGCAGAATATCGCCTGGATCGAGGCGCTCCTCGGCTCCTGGGTGGACATCCTCCAGCTGGGCTCCTTCGTCCACCCGGAGAAGGTGCCCCAGATGGCCGACACCGACCGTCTCTTCGCCCACTTCTCCGCCCCCGGCCGCAAGCCCCAGAACGTCGTCCTCTCCGGCCTCGTCCTCAACGAGAAGGGCCTCGAGCGCGGGATGGCCTGCGGCGTCGAGATGTTCTGCATGGGCGTCTCCGCGAGCGAGACCCACAGCCGCAAGAACACCGGGATGGGCATCGAGGAGGCGAACAAGAGGATCATCGGCATCGCGAAGAACGCGTTCGCCGCCGGCAAGCGTGTGCAGGTGTCGGTCCAGTCGGCCTTCGGCTGCGGCTACGAGGGGCCGGTGCCGAAGGACCGCGTAGTCGCGATCGTGAAGACGTTCCTCGACGCGGGCCTCCGCGGCCTGAGCCTCGCCGACACCGCCGGCCACGCGACGCCCGACGACGTCGAGGACCTGTACGAGCAGGTCCGCGCCCTCGACGAGAGCGCCGAGTGGACGTGCCACTTCCACAACACCTACGGCCTGGCCCTCGCCAACTGCTATGCCGCCCGGCGCGTCGGCGTGAAGTACTTCGAATCGTCGGTGGCCGGCCTCGGCGGCTGCCCGTTCACGAAGGTCGCCGGGGGCAACACCTGCACCGAGGACCTCGTCCACGCCATGCAACGGAACGGCCTCCGCACCGATATCCAGCTGAGCGCGCTCGTGGACCTGGCTCGCGACGTGAGCCGCTTCTTCGGCCGCGCCATGGCTGGCTCCGTCTACAAGGCCGGCCCGATCCCGGAGCTGAAGGCCGCTTCTGCGAGGTGACACCTTGGGAGCTCTCACCGGAGTCCGCGTCCTCGACCTGACCAGCGTCCTCTCCGGCCCCTTCTGCACGCTGCACCTCGCGCTCCTCGGCGCCGACGTCGTCAAGATCGAGAACCCCAAGGCTGGGGACCTCGCCCGCGTGCTCGGCAACGTGCCGAAGTACAACAAGATGCTCATGGGCACGAGCTTCCTCGCCCAGAACGCCAACAAGAAGTCGGTGACCCTCAACCTGAAGGCGCCCGAGGGCAAGGAGGTCTTCAAGAAGCTCGTGGCGAAGGCCGACGTGGTGGTCGAGAACTTCCGGCCCGACGTCATGCCGCGCCTCGGCCTCGGCTACCCCGTCCTCGCCGAGATCAACCCCCGGATCGTCTATTGCGGCATCTCGGGCTTCGGCCAGACCGGGCCCGACGCCGAGAAGCCCGCCTACGACCAGATCATCCAGGGCCTCTCCGGCGCCATGGACGTGAACGGCGACGAGCGGCTGCACCCGCTGCGCGCCGGCTTCCCCGTCTGCGACACGGTCGGCGGCCTGAACGCGGCCTTCGCGATCCTGGCCGCTCTCTACCACCGCGAGAAGACGGGCGAGGGCCAGATGATCGACGTGGCCCTCCTCGACTCGATCATGCCCCTCATGGGCTGGGTGGCGGCGAACCTGCTGATCGGCGGCCAGGCCCCGATCCCGATGGGCAACGACAACTTCACCGCCGCGCCCTCGGGCAGCTTCCAGACGCAGGACGGCCACATCAACATCGCCGCCAACAAGCAGGAGCAGTGGGAGGCGATGGCCGAGGTCATCGGCGCGCCGGAGTTGAAGACGGACCCGCGCTTCCGGGAGCGCGACGAGCGGAAGAAGAACCGGAAGGCGCTGACGCCGCTCGTCGAGGAGAAGCTGAAGCAGAAGCCGACGGCTTTCTGGGTGCAAGCGCTGAACGCGCGCCACGTCCCGTCCGGCGACATCCTCTCGCTCCAGGCTGCCCTGGAGCAGCCGCAGGTCCAGCACCGGAAGGCGCTCCACGCCGTCCAGGTGGACGAGATCGGTGAGGTCAAGCTCTTCGGCCTCACCGCACAGCTCTCGAAGACGCCGGGGGCGATCACCTCTCCCCCGCCGCGTCTCGGGGCCCACACCGAGGAGGTCCTCACCGGCCTCGGCTACGCGAAGGCGGACGTCGCCGCGCTCAAGGAAAAGGGAATCGTCTAGAAGGGGTCAGGTCTTGAATCGTGCATCGCGTGAGCAGATTCAAGACCTGACCCCTTTCGGAACGGAGCTGATCGAATGGGAATGACGGTCGTCGAGAAGATCCTGGCCCGGGCGTCCGGGCGTGACGCGGTCCGCGCGGGCGACGTGGTCGAGCCCCGCGTGGACCTCGCCATGTCCCACGAGAACGCGGCCCTGGTCCTCAACCAGTTCCACGCGGTCTTCCTCGGGATGAACCTCGAGCCGAGGATCTGGGACCCGTCGAAGCTCGCGATCATCTTCGACCACCGGGTGCCCGCCGAGTCGCCCAAGACCGCGAGCAACCAGAAGAAGGTCCGCGAGTTCGTGGCGAAGCACGGCATCACCCGCTTCCACGACATCCGCGGCGACGAGGGCGGGATCTGCCACCAGATCCTCCCCGAGAACGGCTACGTCCGCCCCGGCGCGGTGGTCGTCGGCACCGACTCCCACACCACGAGCCACGGCGCGCTCAACGCCTTCGCCTTCGGCATCGGCGCGACCGAGATGGCCTCCGTCTGGTCGCTCGGCGTGGCGCTCAACGTCGAGGTGCCGCAGACGATCAAGATCGAGGTCTCCGGCCGCTTCGCGGCGAACGTCGGCCCCAAGGACCTGATCCTCCACCTCGTCGGCCTCCTCACCGCCGAGGGCGCCAACTTCCGCGTCATCGAGTTCCACGGCGGGACCATCCGGATGATGTCTACCTCCGGCCGCCTCGTCCTCTGCAACATGACCGTCGAGGCCGGCGCCACCTCCGGCGTCGTCCCCGGCGACGAGGAGACGGTCCGCTACCTGCGCGAGGTCGCGGGCGTCAAGGACCCGATCACCCTCGTCACCCCCGACCGCGACGCCGTCTACGAGCGCGTGGTCAAGATCGACGCGGCGTCTCTCGTCCCGCAGATCGCCTGCCCGCACACCGTGGACAACGTGAAGCCGATCGACGCGGTCGCCGGCACCCGGGTCCACCAGATCGTCATCGGCTCCTGCACCAACGGCCGCCTCGACGACATCGAGGCCGCGGCCCGCATCCTCCGGGGCAAGAAGGTGGCGAAGGGCACCCGCATGCTGGTCTTCCCCGCCTCCTCTCGCATCTTCCAGGAGGCGCTCGACAAGGGCTACGTCCTCGACCTCATGCGGGCGGGTGCCGTCGTCATGAACTCGGGCTGCGGCCCCTGCCTCGGCGTCCACGAGGGCGCCCTCGGCGACGGCGAGGTGGCCCTCTCCACCACCAACCGCAACTTCAAGGGCCGCATGGGCAACCCGAACTCCGAGGTGTACCTCTGCTCGCCCGAGGTGGCCGCCGCCTCGGCGCTCACCGGCGTCATCACCGACCCGCGGAAGGGGGCGTAGCCATGGCCCACGTCATCTCCAAGCTCGGCAACGACATCTCGACCGACGTCATCTACCCCGGCCGCTACATGGCGACCGTGCTCCCCACCGAGACCCCGCCGTTCGCGTTCGCGGACAACGCGGAGCTCAGCGGCAAGCTGAAGTCGAAGCAGGTCCCGCCGGGCAGCGTGATCGTGGCCGGGAAGAACTTCGGCTGCGGCTCCTCGCGCGAGCAGGCCTGCTCCTGCCTCAAGGGCTACGAGCTGACGATCGTGGCGAAGGGCTTCGCCCGCATCTTCCTCCAGAACTCGATCAACCTCGGCCTCAACCTGGTGACGGCTCCCGACATCGAGGCCTCCGAGGGCGACGAGCTGCAGGTGACGGCCGACACGGTCGTCAACAAGACGACGGGTCAGTCGTTCGCCGTCGTCCCGCTGCCGAAGGCCCGCCAGGCCATCATCGACGCGGGCGGCCTCATCGCCTACACGAGAAAGCGCGTGCTGGAGGCCGCCGGCAAGGCCTGAGTCGTCGGCTCTCCGGTCTCCAGGCAGCGGGCGGCGAAAGCGAAGCCCTCGAGAGCAGGCGGCCGCCGCAGGTGACTCGTGGCTTTGCCCCGAGCGTCCGTCCGCACGAGCGCGCGCAGCCGGGGGAGATACTCGGCGACGCGCCGCGGCTCACTCGAACGCCGCTTCGAGCCGTGCCCAGAGCGGATCCCGCTCGTTGGGCTGCCAGGGCACGGTCCAGTCCACCTCGGCTAGCAGGGCCTTCGTCTCCGCGAACCCGAAGGCCCGCCACGGCACCTGGCCCGGCCGCAGCCGGGCGGGACCGCCGAAGTCCTCGAGCCACGCGCCGTTGGCGAGCCTCTCCATCCGGTCGCGCAGCGGGGGGTAGTCGAGGTACAGCGTGCGACGAAGTACCGGGCGCCCGGGCGCTTCGAGCACCAGCACGGCGCCGACCGGCACCTCCGCGTCGAGCGCGCCGAACGGCGCCGACAGCCTGTCGACGGTGCGGCCTTTCACCTGCACGCGCACCGTGGCCTCCTCCACCGGCGCACCGCTCGCCGGATCGACGAGCCTCAGCCGCACCCTCGAGCGGAGGGGGGGCGGCTCGACGGGCATGCCCGGACGCCGGAAATAGAGCGGGCTGGTGAGGCACACGTCGCCGTCGTCGGGCAGCGATCCCTGGAGACCGCCCGCCGCGATCCGCTCGCAGTTCGCCCTCACGTCGAGTTGCTCCGGCGTGCGCGTGGCGTTGCCACTGTAGGCCTTCAAGACGTACCAGGCGTCGGACTCCTCGCGGAGCGGGATTCGCTCCTCGAAGCGGCGTGGCGAGCGGCGCCTCAGGTCCCACCGCCGGTGGACGCGGCCGTTCCGGAAGAGCACGACGTAGGAGAGGCGGTCGTGGCGTTGGCCCGAGGCGAAAGCCTGCACCCGAAGCTCTCGTGCTCGGCCGTCGGCGGGAACGACGTCGCCGGGCTCGTACTGCCCCCCGAGCCGGGCGAGGACGATCGGCCCCGAGGTCACGAACGTGTGGTTCGAGTGCACGGCGCGCACCAGGCTCTGGCGGTCGATCTCGCCCCCCACCTTCGCGTAGGTCCTCACGGAGCCGTAGTAGAAGCGGTCGCCCGGGGCATAGCCGCCGTCGAGCTCGCCGACGGGGGCCATCCGGTAGCCCTCGTCGAGCACGCGAAACCACAGGTCCTGGTAGAAGTCGTGGTCGCGGTCGTACCCCATGACGACCATGCCGCCCCAGGCGCCGCCGGCCAGCAGGCCCGCCGACAGCGAGGCCGCGACGTTCGTCACGTACTTCTCGCTCTCGCCCCGCTTCTGCCACCACCATGAGGTGGGGTGCGGGAGGACCGCGACGGCGTCCTCGGCCGCGCCGAGCCGCAAGACGAGCTCGATGTCGGGAATGACGGGGAAAGGCAGGGACGGGAACGTCCAGGCGGAGCCGCTCGACGACTGGTAGTAGCCGTTCTCGTAGGTGACGTCCATGCTGTCGTCGAAGAGGCCGCGCGTGGAGTCGAGCCCGAACCAGAAGCTGTGACCCGTCCGGTACTTCGGCATCTCCGCGCCGTACAGCAGCCGGAACCGCGTGTCGGACTGCTCGGCGAAGGCGTCCCGCCAGCCCGCGTCGGCGAAGCCGGCCCAGCTCTGGCAGGCGCACAGGAAATCCACGCCCTGCGCCCGGCAGATCCTCCGGACCGTCGCGACCATCGCACGGTCCCGGTCCGTGTCGGTGTAGAGGTGCGCGTGGCCGTCACCGTTGGCCCAGCCCATCTCGCGAAGCCGCAGCCACGGCTCGAGCGGCACCGTGGCCTCCGCTCCAACTCCCGGGCGCACGTCGAAGGCGAGCTCCTCCGAAAGGAAGTCGATCCCCCGCAGCACCTCGAGGGTGTAAGCACCCGGCCGCAGTGGCATGTCGAGCGTTCCTCGCTCGTCGGTGAACACGCCAGGGAGGCGTTCGTACCGGCTCTCGACCACTTTGCCGGCGGCGTCGCGGACGACGATGCGTGCGGGCAGGGGCTCGCCGGTGCCGGCGTCGATCACCCGGACCGCCAGGGCCTCGCGACCCGGCATCGGGCGCAGCGCCGCCACGGGCCGCGCGGGCGCGGCACCGGATCCCGGCGCTTGGAGAAGCGTCGCGAGCAGGAGAAGGCCGGCCAGCCCGGATCCCAGGCCCGGCCCTCTGCCGCTCATCCCAGGCACGCCCTGCGGAAGCACTGGCATCCCGGCCCCGCCATCGGAATCCCTCCGCCCTCCTGCTGCTGCTCCCCGACACCCCGGTGCCCACGAGATCGGACAGATTTTAGGGCGTTCTGGCCCAGAAGAGCTACCAAGTCGGCGCCATCCTCGACATCGTGGCCGTCCTCGCCGGCTCACGGCTTCCGGGCGACGCGCGATGCGTGCGTGTTTCATTGACGCTGCGAGACGTCCGAGCGTAGGCTCCGGCCTACACGGGAGGTGACCATGCTCCGCCGTCTCGGTCTTACCCTCCTTGCGCTCCCCCTCCTCGGCGCCGCCGCACCCGGGCCGTTGCCGGACGGTAGCCGCGTCGACGGAGGCGAGGCGCTCTCGTCGCTCCCGCCCGACCGCCTGGCCGAGCGGATCCGCGCGGAGCTCGCCTTCGCCGACGGGCTCTTGTCCCTTCACCCGGACCGGAGAGCCGAGTGGGCGCCGCTCGTCGAGAAGGCGCGGGCGCTCGTGGGGAGCGGCGAAGCGCCGAACCCGGTCGACGCGCAGAGCGCGGAGGCCGTCCTCGCCCCGGTGGGCGCGGTGGCGAAGACCTACACCGTCCACAACGTCGGCCACGCCCACATCGACATGAACTGGATGTGGCCGTGGCCGGAGACGGTCGCCGTCACCAACGACACGTTCACGACCGTCCTGCGGCTGATGGACGAGTTCCCCGACTTCCGCTTCACCCAGAGCCAGGCGTCGGTCTACGAGATCGCGCGGCGGTACAACCCGGCCCTCTTCGAGAGGATCCGGGCCCGCGTGGCCGAGGGACGCTGGGAGGTCGCGGCCAGCCAGTGGGTGGAGGGGGACAAGAACCTTGTCTCGGGCGAGTCGATCGCGCGCCACCTCCTCTACACCCGTCGCTTCATGGAAGACGAGCTCGGGCTGAAGCCCGAGGACGTGCCGATCGACTTCGAGCCCGACACCTTCGGCCACGCCCATACGATCCCGACGCTCGTCTCCCGCGGGGGCGTCACGCGCTACTACATGTGCCGGGGCGGCCGGGACGAGAAGCCGCCCGTCTTCTGGTGGCGCGGGCCGGACGGCGCGCGGGTCCTCGTGAACCTCGAGACGACCTGGTACCTGAAGTCGGTGGGGCCGGAGAACGCGTCCGCCCTCCTGGCGTTCGCGGCCAAGACGGGCCTGCGGGACTGGATGAACGTCTACGGGGTCGGGGACCACGGCGGCGGGCCGACGCGGCGGGACATCCGCCGCATCCTCGAGATGGACGGCTGGCCTGTCTTCCCGCGCTTCCGCTTCTCGACGACGCGGGACTTCTACGCGGTCCTCGAGGCGAACGCGGACCGCCTGCCGGTCCTCGACCGCGAGCTGAACTTCGAGTTCACCGGCTGCTACACGAGCCAGTCGCAGATCAAGCGGTACAACCGGCTGGGCGAGAGCCGGGCCCTGGACGCCGAGGCGGCGGCCGTCCTCGCGCTTCGGTTGGTGGGGCGGCCCTACCCCGTCGCGGCCCTCCGGGACGCCTGGACCAACGTGCTCTTCGGCCACTTCCACGACATCCTGCCCGGCTCCGGCGTGCGCGCCACCCGCGAGTACCAGTCCGGCCTCTTCCAGCAGAGCGCGGCCACGTTCGGGACGGTCCAGGCGGAGTCGCTGCGCGCGGTGGCGGCGGCGGTCGACACGGGCTTCGCGAAGAGCCGGCTCGCCAGCGGGAACGGCGGCGAGGACCGCGCCCTCGGGGCTGGGGTCGGCCGGGGCTCCGCCCTCGGGGCGGTCTCCGACGCCGCCCACCAGACGGACGGGCCTCGGCCCGTCGTCGTCTTCAACCCGACGGCCTGGCCGCGCGACGAGCTGGTGCGGACGAGCCTCTGGGACTCGGGTACGCCCGCCGACCGGCGCGACGGACGCCGTTTCGTCGTCCACGCGCCCGACGGCCGGTCGTTTCCGGCGGAGGTCGTGGGGCAGGGCCAGTACTGGGGCCACCGGTTCGCGGACCTGGTCTTCCCCGCCTCGGTGGGCGCCCTCGGCTACGCCGCGTACGTCCTCGAGGAGCGGGCCGGGAGCGGCGCCCCCCCGGTCGCGCCGCTGAAGGTCGACGCCGAGGGGCTCACTTTCGAGAACGAGCGGCTGTCCGTTCGCTTCGACCGGCTGACCGGCGGGGTGGTGCAGCTCCTCGACAAGGCCACCGGCCTCGACCTCGCGACACCCGGCGACCCGCTGGCCCTCCTCGAGCTGGTGGTCGAGCGGCCGCGGGACATGTCGGCCTGGGTCATCGGCGACACCATGTCCCGCGTCCGGCCGCTCGCGCTGCACGCCCTCGCGGTGGAGACGAACAACCCCTACGTGGCGAAGCTCGCGGCAAAGGCCAGGGTCCGCGACTCGGAGCTGATGGTTCGCTACTCGCTGAAGGCGGGGCAGCCCTGGCTCGAGGTGGAGGTGGAGGCCACGTGGCTGGAGCGTGGCGGGCCCGAGAGCGGGACGCCGCAGCTCCGGATGCGCTTCCCGACGCGGCTCGAGGCGCCGAAGGCGCGGTACGAGATCCCGTACGGCTCGATCGTCCGCGGGCTCACGAAGGGCGAGGAAGTCCCCGCCCTGCGCTACGCCGACGCCTTCGGAACGATCCAGGGGCGGCCGGCCGGCCTCCTGCTCCTCAACGACGGCAAGCACGGCCACTCGCTCGAGGGCTCAACCCTCGCCCTCACCCTCTTGCGCTCCAGCTACGAGCCGGACCCGCTGCCCGAGATCGGCTCCCATTCCATCCGGATGGCACTGGTGCCGCATGGCGGGACGCTCACCGTCGCCGAGATGACGCGGCTCGGGGCCGCCTTCAACCACCCGCTCCAGATCGTGGCCGCGGACCTGCATCCGGGGCGCCTCGCGCCAGCAGGGAGTGGGCTGGCCGTGAGCCCGGCCGACGTCGTGGTCGGGGCGGTCAAGAGGGCGGAGGGAGACGGCTCCATCGTCTTCCGCCTGCTCGAGACCGCCGGAAGGGCCTCGACCGCTCGGCTCGAGCTGGCGTCGCTTCTCGGGACGCCGACGGCGGCGGAGGAGATCGACCTGCTGGAGCGGCCGGTGCCGAAGGGCACCGCCCGTCTCGCCTCCGGCACCGTGAGCGTGGACGTGCCCGCGCACGGCGTGGCGAGCGTCCGGGTCCGATTCGACTGAAGGGGCAGCATCCGGGGTGAGAATCTGAGCCTATGGAACCCGCCGACGACCCACCCGCTCCTCTCGCACCCTCGCGCCGCCACTTTCTCAGCACATCCGCGCTCGCTGGAACGGCGGTCGGTCTCGGCGGCCTCGCCTTGCGCGCGTCGGCCGGCGGGAACGCCGCGGCGGAGGACGAGCTGGCACCCCCGCCCTCGTGGATCGACCGGCCCATGCGCTGGGCACAGCTCACCTTGGTCGAAGACGACCCGGTGAAGCTCGACGTCGCGTTCTGGCTGGACTACTTCCGGCGCACGCGTTCCGACGCCGCCTGCCTGAGCGCTGGCGGCTGCGTGGCCTACTACCCGACGCGAGTCCCCTTCCACCACCGCAGCGCGTGGCTGGGTGACCGCGACGTGCTGGGCGAGCTCGTCGCCGGGTGTCGGCGGCTCGGCATGGTCGTCGTCGCCCGCACCGATCCGCACGCCACCTACGACGACGTGCAGGCGGCGCACCCAGACTGGATCGCGGTGGACAGAGACGGCCGGCCGCGTCGCCATTGGGCCTCGCCGGAGATGTGGGTCACCTGCGGCCTGGGCCCCTACAACTTCGAGTTCATGACCGAGGTGAAGCGGGAGATCATGGCTCGCTACCGGGTGGACGGCCTCTTCGTCAACCGCTGGGACGGATCCGGCATGTGCTTCTGCGAGCACTGTCGGGCCGGCTTTCACGCCGCCACCGGTCGCGACCTCCCGCGGACGACGGACCCCCGGGACTCGGCGCACCGCGACTATCGGCAGTGGCGAGAAGAGCGGCTCTTCGCCCTGTGGCGCCTCTGGGACTCCGAGGTCCGCAAGATCAACCCCGACTCCTGCGTCATTCCCAACACCGGCGGCGGCGCGACCAGCCGGCTCGACATGAAGACGATCGGCGAGCGGGCGCCGATGCTGGTCGCCGATCGCCAGGCGCGCCACGGCCTCATGGCGCCCTGGGCCATCGGCATGAACGCCAAGGAGTACCGCGCCGCCATGGGCCG
>JBGPQQ010000069.1:0-10543 GCA_041489115.1 Vicinamibacteria bacterium
CTGTACCTCGAGGGCCGCCCGCCGCTCAACGTGGGCGTCACCTCGAGCGGCAACTTCTACGGCGGCACCTCGATCGCCCTCACCGACGTGCTCGGGGACCAGGACTTCACGCTCACCGTGCTGTCCGTCGCCTCCTACCGCATCTACGACGGCCGCTACACGAACCTCGCCTCGCGGCTGCACTACGGGATCAATGTCTTCGACCAGACCTACTTCTTCTACCCGTACTACGCCCAGTACGCGCAGTACTACGGCTACGACGTCCGCGACCTCGCGCTGGCGACGCAGCGTTTCACCGGCGGGCAGGTCTTCGTGGAGTACCCCCTCGACCTCTTCCGCCGGGTGGAGTTCGGGGCGGGTGTCGTCAAGGTGTCGGAGAACTTCCAGGACGCCACCACCGAGCAGTCGATCTGCCAGCAGAGCGCGATCGTCGGCCTGCCCTGCTTCATCAACAACGGCTGGCAGACGCCGCTCTCGGCGCGGTTCGTCCAGGAGACGACCCGGTTCGCCGAGTTCGGTCCCCTCTCCGGAAGCACGTTCAGCCTTGGCTTCACCTACGCGCCGGGCGGGGGGAGCCTCCTGCAGCGCCAGACGGTGGACGCCGACGTGCGGAAGTACCTGCGCCTCGGCCCGACGAGCGCGCTCCTCGCCGTGCGCGGCCGGGGTTTCTACTCGACCGGCGACAACCCCGACTACTTCTACTTCGGCGGCAACATGGAGATGCGGGGCTACCCGTACTACGGGTTCGTCGGCAACCAGGGCTTCTTCGCCAACGCCGAGCTCCGGCTGCCGCTCATCAACCTCGCCGCGACGCCCATCGGCATCCTCGGGCCCCTGCGCGGCACGGTCTACTTCGGCATCGGGGGCGCGAAGTTCAAGGGCCAGGACTACCACTTCTCGACGAAGGAGCCGGGCTACTCGTACGTCCACGACCCCATCTTCGGCGAGCAGGTGACGGGGTGGCGGCTGCAGGACGGGCGCGCCTCCTGGGGCTTCGGGCTGCAGATGTTCTTCCTCGGCTACCCGCTGCACTTCGACTGGACGAAGTACACCGACTTCGCGACGACCAGCCAGGGCTGGGACTTCGGCTTCTGGATCGGGTACGACTTCTAGCGGCTCCGACCCCCTTCGGTGACCCTCCCGGGCGGGTTCCTAGGCTCCCCTCCGGAGTTGACGGGACCCCGAAAACCTGTCTACACTTGGAGTTTCGTGGACTGAGCCGGAAGGAGAGAGGGGCCGTGTACGCGATCATCAGGACGGGCGGCAAGCAGTACCGGGTCGAGAAGGGCGACGTCGTCCGCGTCGAGCGCCTCGAGGGGGCGGTGGGTTCCACCGTCACCCTCGAAGACGTGCTCCTCCTCGGCGGGGAGGGCGAGCCGCGGGTGGGCAGCCCCCGCCTCGAGGGCGCCGCGGTCGTCGGCACGGTCGTCGAGCAGGACCGCGACGCGAAGATCCGGGTTTTCAAGTACAAGAAGCGGAAGCACTACCGGCGCACGCGGGGTCACCGCCAGTCCTTCACGGCCGTGCGGATCGACGCAGTCCGGGCCTGACAGGAGCCGATCGATATGGCGCACAAGAAGGGCCAGGGTTCGAGCCGGAACGGCCGCGACAGCAACTCACAGCGGCTCGGGGTCAAGGTGTTCGGCGGTCAGGCGGTCCGCGGCGGGGCGATCATCCTCCGCCAGCACGGCACGCGCTGGAAGCCGGGCCGCAACGTGGGGCTGGCGCGGGATCACTCTCTTTACTCCCTCGCGGACGGCTTCGTGCGCTTCGAGGACCACGGCTCGCGGGACAAGCTCGTGACCGTGGTGCCGGCTGCGAGCTAGCACGGAAACCCGCCCCCCCGCCCCTCGGTCGGGCGGCTGCGGATGTTCGTCGACCAGGTCAGGATCTTCGTCAAGGGCGGCGACGGCGGCAACGGGTGCGTGAGCTTCCGCCGCGAGGCCCACGTCCCCCGGGGCGGCCCGGACGGCGGCGTCGGGGGCAAGGGCGGTGACGTCGTGCTCGTAGCCGTCTCCCACCAGAACACCCTCCTCCCCCTGCGCTACCAGGCGGAGCACCGCGCCGACCGGGGCGGGCACGGGGGGCCCGGCAACCGCACGGGCCGCGACGCCCCCGACCGGGACGTCTCCGTTCCCCCCGGGACCTCCGCGCGCGACGAGGCGACCGGCGAGCTGGTCGGCGAGGTGCTGCACGACGGGGACCGTCTCGTGGTGGCGCGCGGCGGCCGCGGCGGCCGCGGCAACCGCTCCTTCCTCTCGAACCGCAACCGCGCCCCGCGCGACAGCGAGCCCGGCCAGCCGGGCGAGGAGCGGCGGCTCCGACTCGACCTGCGGCTCATCGCCGACGTGGGCCTCCTCGGCCTCCCGAACGCCGGGAAGTCCACTCTCCTCGCCCGCTTGTCGTCGGCGCGCCCGAAGGTGGCCGACTACCCCTTCACGACGCTCACCCCCGTGCTCGGGGTGGTGGAAGCCGACGAGCAGACGTTCGTGGCTGCGGACATCCCCGGCATCATCGAGGGGGCGCACGAGGGCGCCGGGCTCGGCCTGCAGTTCCTCCGCCACGTGGAGCGCACCCGGGTGCTCCTGCACGTCGTGGACGCCTCGGGCACGAGCGGGCGGCTTCCCGCCGACGACCTCGCGCTCGTCCAGGAGGAGGTGCGCCGCTACGCGCCGGAGCTCGCCGAGCGGCCACAGCTGGTGGCGGCCACGAAACGCGATCTCGCCGGTGCGGAGGACCCGCTGCCCGCGCTCCGGCAGGCCGCCACCGACCTCGGGCTCGAGGTGGTGCCCGTCTCCGCGGCCACCGGCGACGGCCTCGTCGCGCTCAAGCGCCGGCTGCTGGGTCTCCTCGCCGCGAGCCGGGCGACCCTGCCGCTCGAGGAGCGGGCGTGAGGATCGGCCTCTACGGCGGCACGTTCGACCCCGTCCACCTCGGCCACCTCCGGGCCGCGGAGAACGCGCGGGAGGGGATGGGACTCGATCTGGTGGCCTTCTTGCCCTCGGCGGTCCCTCCCCACCGCAGCGCGCCGCTCAGTGCCGCCGCCGACCGCCTCGCGATGGCGCGGCTCGCCACGGCCTCGCACCCCCGCTTCGAGGCCTGGGACGCCGAGCTGCGGCGTCCGGGACCGAGCTACACAATCGAGACGGTTTCCTCTCTCCTGTCCGAGCGGCCCTCCGACTCCTTCGTCCTCGTGGTCGGCGCCGACACCTGGCCGGAGATCACGACCTGGCGCGAGCCGGAGCGGCTGCTGTCGCTCGTGGAGGTCGCGGTGGTCGACCGCCCGGGCTACCCCGGCCCGGGGCCGGAGGCGCCCTTCCCCGGCGCCCGCGGCGTCACGCGCGTCGAGGGGCCGTCTCTCCCCATCTCCGCCACCGCCATCCGGGAGCGCGCCCGCCAGGGCCGGAGCGTGCGCTTCCTCGTGCCCGACGCGGTCGCCGACTACATCGCGGCGCGGAGGCTCTACGCATGACGCTGCCGGCCCCGGTCGTGGCGGCGGCGCACGCCGGCCTCGCCAAGAAGGCCGACGAGGTGGTGGCCCTGGACCTGCGCTCCTCGGCCGACTTCACCGACTTCTTCCTGCTCCTCTCGGGCCAGAACCAGCGCCAGCTCGTCGCCATCGCGGACGCCGTCGTCGACGCGCTGCGCGCCCTCGGGCGTCGCCCCGCCCACGTCGAGGGCTACCCGAGGCAGGAGTGGATCCTGCTCGACTACTCGAGCTTCGTCGTCCACGTCATGACCCCGCGCACGCGGGCCTTCTACGACCTCGAGCGCCTCTGGGGCGGGGCGAAGCGCGTGGAGGTCGCGGGGTGAGCGCCCCCGCGCGCGAGGCGCTCTCCGGCGTCGTGGCCGAGTCACGCGCCATGCGCGAGCTCGTGCCGCTCGTCCTGCGCCTCGCCGAGACGCGCAGCCCCGTGCTGCTCCAGGGCGAGAGCGGGACCGGCAAGGACCTCGTCGCGCACTGGCTGCACTACGGCGGCCCGCGGCGCGAGGGCCCCTTCATCAAGGTGCACTGCCCCTCGATACCGGGGGAGCTGCTCGAGTCGGAGCTCTTCGGCCACGAAAAGGGGGCCTTCACCGACGCCCGCCACGCGAAGGCGGGCAAGATCGAGATGGCGGCCGGGGGTACGCTCTACTTCGACCAAGTGCAGGACCTCGTGCCACCGCTCCAGGCCAAGCTCCTCCGCGTGATCGAGGAGCGGCGCTTCGAGCGGGTGGGCGGGGTCCACACCCTCGAGGTGGACGTGCGCTTCGTGGCCTCGGCGAACGTGGACCTCGCGGAGGCGGTACGGGGGGGCCGGTTCCGGGAGGACCTCTTCCACCGCCTGAACGTGGTCCCGCTCCGGCTCGCCCCGCTGCGCAACCGGCGCGAGGACGTGCTGCCGCTCGCGGAGGCCTTCCTCGCGCGCGAGCGCGAGCGGGGGACGACCGCCGCCACCGGCTTCGCCCCGGAGACGGCGGAGATCCTCCGGGGCTACCTGTGGCCGGGCAACGCGCGCGAGCTGCGCTCGGTGGTGGAGCGGGCCGCCCTCGTCGTGCGCTCGGGCGAGGTCCCGCCGGGGGCGCTGCCGCCGCAGCTCGTCGAGCAGCCGGCGACGCTCTGGGCCGGCCGCGACCGCCGCCCCACCCTCAAGGATGTCGAGCAGGCGTACATCCGCTGGGTGCTCGACGCGGTGGGCGGCAGCCAGACGCGGGCGGCGATGGTCCTGGGTATCTCGCGCAAGGCCCTGTGGGAGAAGCGGCGCCGTTACGGGATCGGCTAGGGGAAGGACGGACTCATGGACCAGAAGAAGCTCAAGGTCTTCCGGGAGCGCCTGCTCCACAAGAAGCAGGAGATCCTCGAGGCCTACAACAAGAACAAGAGCTACGGGAAGGAAGCCGACGGCGAGGCCACCCAGGACATCGCCGACAAGGCGGCGAACTCCTACACCAAGGAGTTTCTCTTCAGCCTCTCGAACACGGAGCGGGACCTCCTGCAGCAGCTGGACGACGCGCTCGCCCGCATCGAGGGCCGCCGCTTCGGGACCTGCGCCGCGTGCGAGGAGGACATGAACCAGAAGCGCCTCGAGGCGGTGCCGTGGGCGCGCCTCTGCCTCTCCTGCCAGGAGAAGCAGGAGTCCGGGCAGCTCTAGCGAGGACGGGACCTGCTTGGACCTCTCCGCCGCCACCGCGCTCCTCGTCGACCCCGTCCTCGCGGTGGTGTTCCCGTCGGCGTGCCCGGCCTGCGGGCGGCTCCTCGCCCACCCCGGCCGTGGCCCCCTCTGCGAGCCGTGCTGGGCGAGCCTGCCCCGCCACCACGCGGTCGCCTGTCGTTGCGGCCTGCCGCTCGCCCCCGGGCTCTCCGCCTGCGGCCGCTGCCGGCGGGGACGACAGCCCTTCGCCGCGGGGGCGAGCCTCGGTCCTTACGAAGGCACGCTCCGGGTCGTCCTCCACGAGCTCAAGTACGCCGGGCGGCGCCGGGCGGCGGGCCGGCTGGCCGAGGCGCTGCTCGAGGAGCCGGCGGTGCACGTCCTCGTGGCGACGAGCGACGTGATCGTGCCGGTGCCGCTCCACCCGCGGCGGCTTCGGGAGCGGGGGTACAACCAATCCGCCCTCCTCGCCGACGAGATCGCCCGGCGGGCCGGGCGCCCGGCGTGCCAGGACGCGCTCGTGCGACGCCTCGACACGGTGCCCCAGGCCGGCCTCACCGCCGCGGCGCGGCGGCGCAACGTGCAGGGCGCGTTCGCGGTGCGCCGGAAGGCCTCCGTGGCGGGACGCACGGTGACGCTGGTGGACGACGTGCTCACCACGGGCGCGACCGCGCTCGCGTGCGCCCGGCGGCTCACCGAGGCGGGGGCGAGCGAGGTGCGGCTGCTCACGGTGGCCCGCGTCGTGTGAGGGGGGAACCGATGCGCCGGGGGCTTTTCGGAGGAGATGCGAGAACCATGACGCGACGCTGGGCCGTTCGGGCACCCCTTTCCGCCGCCGTCTTCTCCCTCGCCGCGGCCGCCGCCGCCCAGCCGGCGCCGCCGGGGCCGCCCGGGGGCCGGCCGAGGGGGCCGGAGGGGAGGGAGCGGGTCCTCGAGCTCGCGCACCAGGTCACGGCCTCGGCCGCGATCGACACCCTGCCCAAGCCGCTGAAGGCCTTCTACAAGGCGCACCGGATGGAGATGCCGTCGCTCGCGCTTGAGCCCGAGTTCCCCGTCCGGGGACCGGAGCGCCGCTTCCTGGTCGACCGCCTGCTCCCCTTCCCCTTCACCGAGCTGTCGCGTTCCGAGGCCGCCCTCAAGGCGAAGTTCGGGGAGAAGACCGAGGGGATCGGCCGGCTGCCGTGGCTCGTCCAGGAGTCCTACGCGCGGCTCGTGGAAGCCATGAAAGCGGGGGACAAGGAGAAGATCCTCAAGGAGTCAGACGTCCTCGCCGGGCTCGTCGTGGACCTGCGCTCGCCGCTCAACCTCACCGAGAACTTCGACGGCCAGAAGACCGGCCAGCACGGGCTGTGGGTCCGGGTCATGGAGAAGCTGCCGCAGGCGCTCGGCAAGGACCTGAAGGCCTCGCCCGACGCGGCGAGGTACCTCGACAACCCGAAGGAGTACGTCTTCTCCGTGATCGAGGCGACCTACGTCTGGGTCGACAACGTGCTCTACTACGAGGCGCTGGCGCGGCGGGGCAAGACGGGGTACGGCGACCCCTATTTCGAGGACCTGGCGCGCCGCGTGGGGCCGATTCTCCGCGACCACCTCTCTCGCGCGGCCGAGGACGCGGGCAGCTACTGGTACACGGCGTGGACGGTCGCCGGGCGTCCCGAGCTGAAGTAGCGATGTGGGCCGCGTCGATGCTGGGGGCCCCACGCGAGCGCAGCCTGTGGCGTGGGCTCGCGTGGGGTCTGGTTTGACCGGTGCGCGGGCGAGCCAATATGATCGGGGTTCTGGCGGTCATCTAGGGACGCGGCACCAGCCGCGGGAAACGAGCCTTTGGACGAGGGGACGCTCTCCCCTTCCGATGCGGAGCTCATCGAGCGATGCCTGCGGAAGGACAACGCGGCGTGGGAGCTGGTGGTCGCCCGCTTCCGGCGCAGGGTGTTCCACATCTCCTACAAGTTCACCGGCAAGCACGACGAGGCCGAGGACCTCACCCAGGAGATCTTCCTGAAGGTCTTCCGCAGCCTCGACAAGTTCAACCGTGACGCCGACTTCTCGACCTGGCTCTCGAGCGTCGCCCGCAACTACTGCATCGACCACTACCGCGCCAGCAAGCGCGAGAAGGAGGTCGTGGTCGAGGACGCCCTCGCCTACGACCTCGCCCCCGCCTCCTCGGGAAACCCCTACCGCGCGCTCGAGGACCAGGACCGCCGGAGCCTCGTGCGCCGGGGGCTCGAGCAGCTGCCCGGGAAGCTGCGCGAGGCGGTCGTCCTGCGCGACCTGCAGGGCCTCAGCTACCAGGAGATGGCGCTGCGGCTCGCCCTCCCGGAGGGAACGGTCAAGAGCCGCATCAACCGGGGCCGCGAGGAGCTCGCGCGGCTGCTGCTCCGCGCCCAGCAGCCGTCGCGGCGGGGCCCCGGACCACGCATCGGCCGGCGGCGGGAGGTGAGGTGATGCAGCTCGCGTTCGAGGAGAAGGGCGACGTGACCGTCGTCCGCGTGCAGGAGGCCAAGCTCACCTACCCGGTGCTCTCGTCGTTCTTCTCCGAGGTGCGCCAGCGGGTCGAGGGGGGGGCGAGGCGCATGCTGATCGACCTCGCCGCGGTCAGCTACCTCGACAGCGCCTCCATCGGGTGCGTCATGGACGTCCACCGCCTGCTGCAGGAGAAGGGCGGCGCCCTGCGCCTCTCCGGCCTGCAGCCGCGGGTGGAGACCATGATCTCCATGACCGGCGTCCACAAGATCGTCCCCCTCCACCGCGACGAGGAGGACGCTCTCGCCGCCTTCGGCGGGCGGCGGGGCGGCGAGCGATGAACACGCTGCGCCTCTCGACCGGCCACGAGGTGCCGCTCGACGGCGACCTGCTCGCCGTGCTCGAGGGCCTCTACCGCGAGGTGACCCTCAAGCGGCAGTTCAGCGGCACGTTCGAGGACATGATGCGGGAGATCGAGGGCCTGGTGGCGCAGATGGGCGCGGAGGACCGCCGACGCTACCTCGTGGAGAGCCTCTTCCTGAACTACAACACCTACGAGAGCGAGATGCTCGACGCGTACGCGCGGAAGCTCACCACGAAGAAGAAGGGCCGCGGCCGGGCGGCGGGGAGGGCGCGGTGAGGCGGCGCCTCGCGCTTCTGGCGGCGGCCGCCCTGCTGATGGCGGCGGCCGGGGCGGAGGAGAAGCCGGCGGCGGCCCCGCGCATCCGCGTGGAGCCGGAGAGCTTCGACTTCGGCAAGGCCCTGCCGGGCAAGACGCTCCGGAAGGAGTTCACCCTCCGCAACTTCGGGGACGCGGAGCTGGTCATCGAGTTGGTCTCGACGACCTGCGGCTGCACGGCCGCCCTCGCCGCCGACCGCCACGTCAAGCCCGGGGGCTCGACCCCCCTGCGGGTCACGCTGGAGACCCGCAGCTCCTCGGGGAAGGTGGAGAGGCAGGTGCTCGTCCGGTCCAACGACCCGAAGACGCCGCTCCTCCAGGTCCGGGTGAGCGCGACGGTGGGAGCGCCCGCGGCGAAGCCGCGGTAGATCAGGCCTCGGCCGGGCGGAGAGCGGCGGCGGTCGCCGGCGACGCCGCCGGCTCGTGGGTGCCGGCCGGCACGAGCTCGAAGGCGCCCGGCGTCGCCAGGAGCTTCTGGGCCACCGCGGCGTGGAGGGCGTGGCCGGCGCGGGTGGCCTCCAGCCGGCCGAGCAGTGGGTGGCCGAGGAGCGCGAGGTCGCCGACGGCGTCGAGGATCTTGTGCCGGACGAACTCGTCCTCGAAGCGCAGCTTGTTGTTGAGGACGCCCGTCTCGCCGATCACCACCGCGTTCTCGAGGCTGCCGCCGAGGGCGAGGCCGCTCTTGCGCAGCAGCTCCACCTCGCGCAGGAAGGCGAACGTGCGCGCGGGGGCGATCGCCTCCGTGAAGCTGCGGGGGGTCAGGCGGAGCGAGAGCGCCTGGTGGCGCAGCAGCGGGTGGTCGAACCCGATCGAGTAGGCGACCTCGAAGTGGTCGGCGGGGCAGAGGCGCGCGCTCTTCGAGCCGCGCACCACCTCGACCGGCTCCTTGACCTTGAGGTGCAGGCGCGGCACGGCGAGAGGCCGCAGCCCCGCCTCGTGAAGGAGGATCACGAAGGGGGCGGCGCTGCCGTCGAGGACGGGGACCTCGGGGCCGTCCACCTCGACTCTCACGTCGTCGACGCCCATCCCCGAGAGCGCCGCGAGCAGGTGCTCGACGGTGCCGATCGAGACCCCGTCGCGTCTCAGGGTGGTCGCGTGGTCCTGGCTCCCAATGTGGGCCAGCGTCGCCGGGATCTCGACACCCACGTCGGTGCGCGCGAAGCGGACGCCGTGCTCGGCCGGAGCGGGCAGGAGCCGCAGGCGAACGGGCCGGCCGGAGTGGAGCCCGATACCCGTGCACGCGACCTCGCGTCTCAGCGTTCGTCGATAAGCCATGCTGGCCGGCACTCCCCGGGGCCGTGCGAACGCAAAAGGCCCTTTCCTCCCTCAGCAAAGGGAGTGCCGTCCGGGCCGTCGCGCGCGACCCTTTCTTTTCAGCGGGTTACGACACACGAACCCACGTGGCCGTGGCTCCTCCGCCACGGCCGGGATCCCTCGATGTGGCCGCCGGGCCACAGCCTTCCCGCCTCAGGGGCCCGCAGCCCTCCGGGAGAGTAGCGGCCGCAGGTAGCGCGCGGTGTGGCTGCGACGCGACCGTGCGACCTGCTCGGGCGTGCCCTGGGCGACCACCCGCCCCCCGCGCTCGCCGGCCTCGGGCCCGAGGTCGACGACCCAGTCGGCCGACTTCACGACATCGAGGTTGTGCTCGATCACGACGACGGTGTTGCCGGCGTCCACGAGGCGCCCCAGCACGTCGAGGAGGCGCCGGACGTCGTCGAAGTGGAGGCCCGTGGTGGGCTCGTCGAGGAGGTAGAGCGTCCGGCCCGTCTCCCGCCGCCCCAGCTCCCGCCCGAGCCGCACGCGCTGCGCCTCGCCGCCCGAGAGGGTCGACGCGCTCTGGCCGAGCCGCAGGTACCCGAGACCGACCTCGCTGAGTGTGGCCAGCAGGCGGGCGAGGCGCGGGTGGGCGGCCAGCATCTCGCGTGCGGCGTCGACGCTCAGGTCGAGCACGTCGGCGATGCTGTGGCCCTGGTAGCGGACCTCGAGCGTCTCGCGGTTGTAGCGGCGGCCGTGGCATGCCTCGCACTGCACGAAGACGTCGGGCAGGAAGTGCATCTCCACCCGGCGCACGCCGTCCCCCTGGCAGGCCTCGCACCGGCCCCCCTTCACGTTGAAGGAGAAGCGGCCGGGACGGTAGCCCCGGGCCCGCGCCTCGGGCACGAGGCTGAAGAGGTCGCGGACGAGGGCGAAGGCGCCGGTGTAGGTCGCGGGGTTGGACCGGGGTGTCCGGCCGATCGGGCTCTGGTCGATCGCGATCACCTTGTCGATCGCC
>JBGPQQ010000070.1:0-10533 GCA_041489115.1 Vicinamibacteria bacterium
CCACGCCCGGGGCGGGCCCGGGCCGCGCCCCGATGAGCTTACCGCGCGCCCTCCTCGTCTCGCTCCGGCCCCACCAGTGGACGAAGAACCTGGTGGTTCTCGCCGCGCTCGCCTTCTCCAAGCACCTCTTCGACGGCGACGCCGTCGCGCGCGCGGGCGTGGCCTTCGCGGTCTTCTGCGGCCTCTCCGGAGCCGTCTACCTGGTCAACGACCTCGCGGACCTGGAGCGCGACCGCCTCCACCCCTTGAAGCGCTCGCGGCCGATCGCGAGCGGCGCCCTGGGCGTCCCCGCCGCTCGTGCCGCCGCCGCCTGCCTCGTCGCCCTGGGCCTGCCGGCGGCCTGGGTCCTGGGCCCGGGCTTCTTCGTCTGCGCCCTCGCCTACCTCGCCCTGAACCTCGCCTATTCCTTCGGCCTCAAGGACGTCGTCATCCTCGACGTGCTCGCGATCGCGATCGGCTTCGTCCTGCGCGCGGTGGCGGGAGCCCTGGCCATCCAGGTCGTGTTCAGCGACTGGCTGCTCGTGTGCACGATCCTGCTCGCGCTCTTCCTCGCGCTCGCCAAGCGGCGGCACGAGCTCGTGACCCTCGAGGACGCCGCCGGCCACCGGCGCATCCTGTCGGAGTACACCCCCTATCTCCTCGACCAGATGATCGCGGTCGTCACCGCCTCGTGCCTCACCGCGTACGCCTTCTACACGCTCGCTCCGGAGACGGTGGAGAAGTACCGCACCGAGCGGCTGGCCCTGACCATCCCTTTCGTGATCTACGGGATCTTCCGCTATCTTTACCTCGTCCACCGGAAGGAGCAGGGGGGCAGCCCGAGCGACTTGCTGCTCGCGGACCGGCCGCTGCTCGCGGCGGTCGCCCTCTGGGCGGTCGCGGTGGTGCTGATCGTCTACACCGCGCCCGGCGTCCCGGTGCCCCGGGGGCAGTGAGCGGGGGAGCATGAGCTTCGAGATCAAGGCCGAGGGCGTCGACGTCGAGCGGCTCCTCGCGGAGATCCAGCGGCGGGTCGAGGAGCGCCGCGGGACGCTCTACACCGAGGACGAGCTGCGCTTCATCGCGGAGCGCCCCCTCGAGGGCGTCGTCCAGCCCCACGACGTCCGCGCCGATCTCCTCGAGGAGTTCCGGCGGCGCGACGCCTCCTGGAACTACTCCTTCGACGCGCGGACGCTCTACCGCTCCAGCCACGGCCTGTCGGGGCGGGCCATCGAGGCGGTGCGCCGCCTCCTCGCCCCGGTCCAGAAGCTCTTCTGGAACCCGAACGCCATGATCGCGGCCCTCTCCCGGCAGTCCGACCTCAACCGCTTCTCCGTCGATCTCCTCCACAACCTGGTCCTCGAGCTCACCCGCCTCAACCTCGAGGTGCAGGAGCTGCGGAGCCGCAACCTGGAGCTCGCCTCCCGTCTCGAGGCGCTGGCGCGCCGCGAGAAGACGCTCGAGGGGATGGTGGTCTACCGCGGGGAGGGCGGTCGTCCGGAGCGGGGGGCGTGAAGGTCCACCAGCTGCTCGCGGCGCTGAGCTACGGCGACGCGATCGGCAACGAGGCGCTCGCGATCCAGCGCCAGCTGCGGGCGGCGGGACACGAGTCGGACATCTTCGCGGAGCTGGTGCACCCCCGGGTGGCGCACCTCGCCCGGCCGCTCTCCGAGTACCGCGAGGTCTCGTCGCCGGACACGGTCTGCATCTACCACTTCTCGATCGGGAGCGCCGCCGGCCGTCTCATCCACCACGCCCCCGACCGGCTGGTGATCGTCTACCACAACATCACCCCGGGCCGGTTCTTCCTGGGCTTCCACCCGCACCTCGCCGGGCTGTGCCACCATGGGCGGCGGGAGCTCGAGGCCTTCGTCCCGCGCACGGAGCTGGCCCTCGGCGACTCCGAGTTCAACCGCGCCGAGCTGGAAGCCGCCGGCTTCGCCCGCACCGGGGTCCTGCCCATCGTCCTGGACCTGTCGCTCTACGACCGGCCGCCCTCGCCGGTCTTCCGCCGGCGCTACGACGACGGCCGGACGAACGTGCTCTTCGTGGGTCGGGTCATCCCCAACAAGCGGATCGACGACCTCGTCCGCAGCTTCGCCGTCTTCCAGAAGTGGCTGCGGCCGCGCAGCCGCCTGCTGCTGGTCGGCGACACGCGGGGGTTCGAGCGCTACCTCGCCCGGCTGCGCGGGCTCGTACGCGAGCTGGGGGTGGAGGAGGTCGTCTTCACCGGCCACGTGGACGACGACGAGCTCTACGCCTGCTACCGGCTGGCCGACGTCTTCCTCTGCCTCTCCGAGCACGAGGGGTTCTGCGTGCCGCTGCAGGAGGCCATGCACTTCAACCTGCCCGTGATCGCCTTCGACGCGGGCGCTGTCCGGGAGACGCTCCACGGCGGCGGGCTCCTGCTGCAGGACAAGCGGCCGGACCTGGTGGCGGAGCTCCTCGACCGGGTGACCCACGGGGGCCCGCTGCGGCGCGCGGTCCTCGAGAGCCAGGCCCGGGCCATCGCGGGGATCCGGGCGACCGACTTCGCCACGCTCCTCGGCGACCGCCTCCGGCCCGTCGTCCCGGGCCCGGTGTCGAGCGTGGCGCCATGAGGGTCGACCAGTGGGTCCCCGCCCTCCACCGCGGGGACGCGATCGGCGACTCGGCGCGCCTCATGCGCGACGCCTTCCGCTCGTGGGGCCACGAGGCCGACGTGTGGGCCCCCGACATCGACGAGGACCTCGCCGGCGACGGACACCCCTATGCCGGCTTCGCCTCCGCCGGCGCGGGCCCGGGGGACGTCGTCATCCTCCACTACGCGCTGCCCTCGCGCCTGAGCGACGACCTCCGTCACTTTCCCGGCCGTCGCGTGCTTCTCCACCACAACATCACGCCCCCGGAGTTCTTCGTGCCGTGGGACCCGGAGATGGTCCGGATCTGCGCGCTCGGCCGCGAGCAGGTCGCCGGGCTGCGGGGGGACGTCGACCTCGCCCTCGCCGACAGCGAGTTCAGCCGGAGGGAGCTCGAGGAGGCGGGGTTCCCCCGGACCGGTGTCCTCCCGATCTTTCTCGACTTCGTGCGCTACCGCGAGCCGCCGAGCCCGGTCCGCCTCCGCCAGCTCGACGACGAGCGCACCAACCTCCTCTTCGTGGGGCGCCTCGCGCCGAACAAGCGGCAGGAGGACCTCGTCCGCCTCGCGTCGTTCTGGAAGCGCTTCGTCTCGCCGGCGGTCCGCCTGGTGCTCGTGGGCCGCTTCCCGCGCCGCGCGACCGGTCACGGCCTTCCCCTGAAGGCGCACTACTTCGACGCGCTCCAGGCCTTCGCCTACGAGGAGGGGCTGACCCCGGAGGAGGTGCTCTTCACCGGGCACGCCGACCACGCCGACCTCCTCGCCTGCTACGCGGCCGCCCGCGTCTTCGTCTCGATGAGCGAGCACGAGGGCTTCGGCGTGCCCCTGGTGGAGGCGATGCTCATGGGGGTGCCCGTGCTCGCGCGGCGCGCCGCCGCGGTGAGCGGGACGCTCGGGGAAGGAGGGGTCACCTTCGAGGGCCGCGATCTCGCCGAGGTCGCGGAGATGGCGCGCCTCCTCGCGACGGAAGGCGAGGTGCGCTCGAAGGTGCTCGCCGCGCAGGAGCGCCGCCTCTCGGCCTTCGCCCCGGCCGCGGTCGAGGCGGATCTCCGGCGCTTCATCGGCTCGCTCTGAGGGAAAACGTGGTCTCCGCTTGCCCCCGAGAGCCGGCCGGCACATCCGCGGGCGCTCGCCCCCGAAAGCCGGCCGGCACATCCGCGCGGGGTCGCGTCCGGCGCGTGCACCAGGTGCTGGGGGCGCTGCACCACGGCGACGCGGTGGGCAACGAGGCCCTCGCCATCCGCGGCCATCTCCGTGCGGCCGGCCTCGACTCGGAGATCTTCGCGGGCTTCGTCGACCCGCGCCTGGGCGCGGAGGGCCACCCCCTGCGCGACTACGCCGCGGACGACGGGCCCGGCACCGCCTGCCTCTACCACTTCTCCCCGGGGAGCCCCGCCGGCCGTGTCGCCCTCGCGGCGGAGGGCCCGCTCGTCGTCGTCTACCACAACGTCACCCCCGCGCGGTTCTTTGCCGGCTGGTCGAACGAGTCGGCGCGGCTCGCGCTGCAGGCCGACCGCGAGCTCGCTGAGCTCGCCCGCCGCGCGGCCCTCGCCCTCGCCAAGAGCACGTTCAGCCTGCGCGACCTCGAGGCGGCCGGCTTCGTCACCCGTGCCCGCCTGCCCTTCGTTCACGACCCGGGCCGGCCGACCCGGCCCTCGCCGGTCTTCGAGCGGCTCTACGCCGACGGGCGCCGCCACGTGCTCGCCGTCGGCCGGCTGGCGCCGAACAAGCGGATCGAAGACCTGCTCCGCGCCTTCGCGCTGCTGCAGCGGGGGCCCGTCCCGCGCAGCCGGCTGCTCCTGGTGGGAGACGACGGCCTCAGCGCCTACGCGGATGCGCTCCGTGCGCTGGCGGGCCGGCTGCGGCTCCGTGACGTCGTCTTCTGCGGCCGCGTGGAGGAGGACGAGCTCCGCTCCGCCTACGGGCTGGCCGACGTCCTGGTCTCGCTCTCCGAGCACGAGGGGTACGACGTTCCCCTGGTGGAAGCGATGCTGGCCGGCGTGCCGGCCGTCGCGTACGACGCGGGGGCGGTGGCGGAGACGATGGGCGGGGCCGGCGTCCTGCTCGGGGAGAAGCGCCCGGAGCTCGTGGCCGGCGTGATCGAGAGCCTGCTGCAGGACCCCGTCCTGCGCGCGACGGTGCTCGCCGGACAGGAGAAAGTGGCGGCACGCATCCGGGCCACGGACTTCGGCGCCCTCGTGCTCGGCGCCCTGGCGCCCGTGCTGGAGGAGAGGTCGTGAGCCGGACTTCCGTGGCTTTCGTCGTGCAGCGGTACGGCGCCGACGTCACCGGCGGCTCGGAGGCCCTCGCGCGCGCGGTGGCCGAGCGGCTGCTGCCCTTCCACGAGGTCGCGGTCTTCACGACCTGCGCGCGGGACTACGTGACGTGGAGGAACGAGCTACCCGCGGGCGAGCACGAGGAGTCGGGCGTCCGGGTCCTCCGGTTCCCGGTCGAGGAGGAGCGCGACCTCACCGCGTTCAACGCCTTCGCGGAGCCGCTCTACGCGCGCCCGCGGACGCACGACGAGGAGATCGAGTTCCTGCGCCGGCAAGGGCCGTTCGCGCCCGGCCTCGTCGAGGGCCTCCGCGCCGAGAAGGACCGCTTCGCCGCGGTCGTGTTCTTCACCTACCTCTACTACCCGACCTACTGGGGGCTGCGGGCGGCGCCGGAGCGCTCCGTGCTCGTGCCCACGACCCACGACGAGCCGCCGCTCGCGTTCGGCATCTACCGCGAGGTCTTCGCCCTGCCCCGGGCCTTCGCCTTCCTCACCCCGGCCGAGCAGGAGCTGGTGCGCGCGCGCTTCGGGACGGGAAGCCGCCCGGCCGCGGTCGCAGGCATGGGAGTCGAGCCGCCGGAGCCCGGGGACATCGCCGCGTTCCGCTCCCGCCACGGGCTCTCTGGACCCTACGCCCTCTATGCGGGGCGCATCGACGCGGGCAAGGGCTGCGCCGCGATGCTCGCCCACCACGAGCGCTACCGCCGCGAGAAGAAGGGGACAGCCGAGCTCGTCCTCATCGGCCGGCTCGCGATGCCCGAGCCCCGGCAGGAAGGCGTGCGCTGGCTCGGCTTCCTCCCCGAGGAGGAGAAGGCGACCGCGATGGCGGGGGCCCTCGCCGCCGTCTGCCCGAGTCCTTACGAGAGCCTCTCCATCGTGCTGCTGGAAGCCCTGGCGCTCGGCACCCCCGGCCTCGCGAACGCCGGCTCCGCGGTGCTGAAGGAGCACTGTCTCCGCTCTAACGCGGGCCTCTTCTACGAGGACGGCGCCGAGTACGCCGAGGCGCTGGACCTCCTCGTCCGGCAGGAAGCGCTGCGCGCCGCGCTCGGCGCGAACGGCCGCCGCTACGTGGACGCGGAGTACCGCTGGAGCGTGGTGCTCGACCGCTGGCGGGGGCTGCTGGCAGCGGTGGGCGGAGGGTACGCTTCGCGATGACGCGCTTGTGGCGCACGCTTGGCCCCCCGCTCGGTGCCTTCCTGGTCGCCCGCCTGTTCCTGTGCCTCATCTCGGCGGGGACGAGCCGACCCCCATGGGAGCCGGGCTCGTGGAGCGGTCCGGACACCGCACACTACCTGAGCATCGCCAAGCACGGCTACGCGCTCTTCCCGTGCTCTCCCGAGGACCCCCCCCCGGCCACTGCGGCAACGCCGGGTGGATGCCTGGCTACGCCTGGGCGCTCCGGCCGCGGCCGCGGCCCTCTTCCTATCCGAAGCTACGCTCCGAACGGGGCATTCCAGGACGCGCCTCCGCGGGCCTGGGCCTGCTCGTGGCCGCTCAGACGCTCGTCGTTGGAGCGTTCTGGTCGCTCTAGCGAACTGGCTGGCCGCCAGTCCGGCGAATCGATCTCGTACCTGGACAGCAAAGGAATCCTGAACCTCGTCGCGACGGAGATCAGTCCCTCGGCGGCTCCTCGGGTACGCTCTCCGAAGAACCGAGCAGAACGATATCCCCCTTGCAGGATGTCTGCTCGGGTCGCAGCCCGTGGCTAGGGCTTCAGGAGCCGGAGCACGGCCTCCGCGACGGCGCTGCCCTTGAGGATGCCGGCCGCGCGGGCGATCTGCTGGACGGCTTCCTCGATCACCTCCGGCCCCGCTCCGCGCTCGAGCTCGCCCCGCGCGCGGAGGTAGTGCTTCTGCACGACGCTCTCCCCGACCGGGCCGAGGAGGGCCACGCACTCGTCGCGCAGCCGCGCGAGGCGAGTCAGGGCGGGTGGGGGAGCGGGCGTCGCGGGGACGGGCTCCGGGGCCGGCCGCGGAGCGGCGGAGGCGGACGCGGCGGCGGGGTGGGGCTGCGAACGCTCGGTGACGGGCGCGGCGCCCTTCTCCTTCAGGCGAATGAGGTTGGTGGCGACGAGCCCGTAGAGCAGCTTGGCCGCGTCGAAGACACCCATGCCGGCGGCGCCGGCGATCTGCCGCACGGAGCGCTGCCCATCGATCTTCGACAGCAGCAGCCACTCCATCGTGTTCAGGTTGATCTGGCCCTCGCGGTTCTCGAGGATCACGAACTCGGGCACGAGCTCCACCGACGGGATCTTCTTCGAGAGCACGTGCCACTCGTCGAGCCGACGCGCCGCCTCCATGAGCAGGTTCGTGTTGCTCTTCTGGATCGTCTGGCGCGGGGCCCCGACCGCGGCCTCGAAGCGGAACTCGCCCGAGCGCCAGATGGCCAGGGCGTACACCGCTTCCTCTCCCGTGAGGTCCTCGGTCTCGGCGTGGACGATGCGCCCTTCGTGCAGCCAGATGTCGCCCCGGCGGGCCGCGTCGCTCAGGTGGAAGACGCCGGTCTTCCCGCTCACGCTGACGAGCTGGATGATGTCGGGTAGGTGAAGGTCGGCGAGAGAGCCTTGGAAGGCCATGAGATCGAGGTCCTGGCGGGGGCGGTTAAGTCCTGTAATTGCCGCCAATTAGCGCGAGGCTATCAATCCCCTCGCCCGATGTCAAGGACGCGCGAACGAAATGCGTGCCTCAGGCGCCCGGCTTGGCGAGGGGCGCCTCTTCGCGCAGGACGTGGTTGTTGCGCCGCTCGCGGTCGCGCGGCAGCGGGATGCTGTGCCGCTTGATCATCTCGTTGAGCGTCGTCGGCTTGAGGCCGAGGAGGCGCGCCGCGTCCTTCTGTACGCCGCCCGTCGTCTCGAGGGTGGACTCGATGATGCGCCGCTCGAAGCCGGCGATGACCTCCCGGAGGTTGATGCCCTCCGGCGGCACGGAGACGGGCGGAATGTGGAAGAAGCCCGGGCTGCTGCGCACCTGCTCCGGCACCAGCTCCTTGCTGATCATGGGCCCGGTGCTCAGCACCACCCCGCGCTCGATCACGTTCTCGAGCTCGCGGACGTTGCCCGGCCAGTCGTAGTCCATGAGGACCTGGAGGGCCTCCGGGGTGACCCCGTCCACCTGCTTGCCGTTCTCCCGCGCGTACTTGTCGACGAAGTGCTGGGCCAGGGCGGGCACGTCCTCCTTGCGCTGGCGCAGCGGTGGCAGCTGGATGGCGATGACGTTCAGCCGGTAGTAGAGGTCCTCGCGGAAGCGCCCCTCCTCGACCGCCCGGCGCAGGTCGATGTTGGTGGCCGCCACCACGCGCACGTCCACCTTGACCGTCTCCACCCCGCCCAGGCGCATGAACTCGCGCTCCTGGATGACGCGCAGGAGCTTGGCCTGGGTCTCCATCGGGATGTTGCCGATCTCGTCGAAGAAGAGGGTGCCCTTGTCCGCGAGCTCGAAGAGGCCCTTCTTGGCGTAGACGGCGCCGGTGAAAGCGCCCTTTACGTGGCCGAAGAGGTTCGACTCGAGGAGCTCGTGGGGGAGCGAGCCCGAGTTCACCACCACGAACGGCTTGTCGCGCCGCGGGGAGTTCTGGTGGATAGCCTTCGCCACGAGCTCCTTGCCGGTGCCGCTCTCGCCGGCCACGAGGATCGTCGAGCGCGAGGGGGCGACCTGGGACACGAGCTGGAAGACCTGGAGCATCTTCTGGCTCTTGCCCACGAGCTCCATGAAGCGGCCCTGGTCCCGGAGCGCGGTGCGCAACTCGCGGTTCTCGCCCTCGAGGCGCCGCTGGAGGAGCCCACTCGCCAGGATGTGGAGGAGCTGCTGGTTGTCGAAGGGCTTGGGGACGAAGTAGAAGGCGCCTTTCTTGATCGCGTCGATCGCCATCTCCATCGACGCGTAGGCGGTGATCATCAGGACCACCATCTCGGGGTCCTGCTTCTTGAGCTCCTCGAGGACCTCGAGCCCCCCCATCTCGGGCAGCATCACGTCCACGATGGCGGCGGCGAAGCCCCCCCGGTGGGCGAGCTCCAGCCCCTGGGGCCCCGTCTCCGCGAACGAGACGTCGTACCCGGCCTGGCCGAGGACGCGGCCGAGGACGTCCCTCATCACCTCCTCGTCGTCGACGACGAGGACCTGTTCCTGGCTCATCTCACCCCTGCCGCGCGGCCTCGGCCAGGACCAGGGCGGGGAGGGCGACCTGGAACGTGGTGCCCTGGCCGGGGGCGCTCTCCACGAAGATGGCGCCCCCGTGCTCCTGCACGATGCCGTACGAGACGCTGAGCCCGAGCCCGGTGCCCTTGCCGATGCCCTTGGTGGTGAAGAACGGGTCGTAGATCCGCCGGATGTGCTCGCGGCTTATCCCGTGGCCGGTGTCCCCGACCTCGGTGACCACCGTGTCGGCGTCGGCGTAGGTGTGGAGGGTCAGCCAGCCCCCACTCGGCATGGCGTCGCGGGCGTTCAGGATCAGGTTGAAGAAGACCTGCTGGATGCGGTTCTCGTTGCCGCGGATGGGGGGCAGGTGCGGCGCGAGCTCGCGGCGCACGCGGATCTTCGAGCCCTCGAGCTGGTGCTCCACCAGCGAGAGCACGTCGGCGAGGACCTTGTTGACGTCCACCCGGTCGAACTCGGTGCCGCTCGAGCGCGAGAAGTTGAGGAGGCTGTTGATGATCTTCGCCGCCCGGAAGCTCTGTCTCTCGATCTTCTCGAGCACCTGCTGGCGCGGGTCGCCCTCCTCGAGCTGGCCCCGCAGGAGCTGGGTGTAGGACGAGATGCCGGCCAGGGGTGTGTTGACCTCGTGGGCGACGCCGGCGGCGAGGAGGCCCACGGAGGCCATCTTCTCCGCGTGCAGCAGCTGCTCCTCGAGGCGTACCCGGGCGGTCACGTCGTCGAGGATGAGGATCGTCCCGTGGCGCTCGCCGGGCGCGGCCTGGAAGGGGGCCGCCGCCACGTTCACCATCAGGCTGCGCCCGTCTGCCGAGGGCAGGTGCAGCTTGTAGATGTGGGCGATCTCCTCGTGGTCGCCGAGCACGAGGGCGCCCCGCAGCGCCTCGAGGAAGGACCCCGGGAAGACGGCGTCGAGGGCGCGGCCCAGCACGTCCTGCCGCTCCCGGCCGAAGAGCGCCTCCATGGCGCGGTTCCACCGCACCACGCGGCTCTCGAGATCGAGCACCACGATGCCCGAGTCGAGGCTCTCCAGGATGTTCTCGTTGTACTCCTTGAGCCCCCGGAGCTCCTCCGCCTTCTCGCTCAGGCTGCGGAAGAGGCGCCCGTTCATGATCGCGGTGGCCGCCTGCGCGGCCAGCGTCTTCAGGGTGTCGACCTCCTCGCTGTTGAGCGGGTCGAGGCCGTCCTTCCTCCCCACCCCGAGCACCGCGATCACCTCCCCCTTCACCCGGCAGGGGAAGAGCCAGGCGAGGCCGGAAGCGGCGACGTCGGCGCGCTCGCCGGGCGCGGTGTCCACGTCCACGGGCTGGCCCAGGAAGAGCCGGGCGAGGAGCGCGCTCCCCGCCGCGATGCGGGGCCGCCCCTCGCCGCTGCGAGGCACGCCGCGGGCGCGGAACGGGGCGAAGTCCCCGCTCTCGCCGGGCAGCAGGAGCGCGATCTCGCGGAGGCCGAGCGCGGCCCCCACGCCCTCGAGGAGCCGCTCGCTCGTCCTCTCGAGGTCGAGGTCCGCGTTCAGG
>JBGPQQ010000071.1:0-10508 GCA_041489115.1 Vicinamibacteria bacterium
AGAGCCGCGTCTCGATCAGGATGCGCGGGAGCGTGGTCGCGGGATGTGCGTACGGGTTGCCGCTCGCCTCGAGGCGCTCGAGCTCGCCCGCCGTCAGCCACGGGAGATA
Organism: Vicinamibacteria bacterium; assembly: GCA_041489115.1. Classification (GTDB taxonomy): domain Bacteria; phylum Acidobacteriota; class Vicinamibacteria; order Fen-336; family Fen-336; genus DATBSL01. Next base: position 110 of record JBGPQQ010000071.1, read on the forward strand.
CGCCTGCAGCGCGGCGAGCGACACCTCCTGCTCCACCTGCTTCCGCGCTTCGACGACGCGACCCTGTTCCTCTGCGGGGAAAACCACGCCCGGAGGCGCCTGCTCGCGGACGTAGAACGCGAACAGGCGGTCCGACACCATCAGTCCGCGCACGGCCTCCGCCGGGTGCGTGGCCCACATCGCCACGACGGCGACGTCGCGTCCATGGTCGCCGGCCATCTCCCAGACGGCCTTCTCGAGCCGCTCGTCGGAGGTGATGGGTTCTCGCGCGCCGGTCTGTGGGTTGAAGCGCGTGAAGTCGAGGATCCGGTGCCGCAGTGGGCTGACGCCGGTCATCATCGTGGTCCAGACGAGCGGCGACAAGTGCGGCTTGAACGCGCGGAGAACGCCCGAGCGGCCCTCCCGCACCAACCGCGCGAGGTTCGGCATCGTCCCGTCCGCCCGGTACGCGTCGAGCAACTGCCAATCCGCGGCGTCGAGGCCGACGACGATCACTCGGCGGGGAGAAGGCCGCAGCAGGCCCCAATACACGCCAATCGCCGCCACGACGCAGACGACTGCCAACCCGAGAAATCGGACGATCCATCGTCTCGAGACCCACCGCGTGTCGGATCCGGCTTCCGCCGGCTTTCGCTTCGACGCTGCAAACATCAGGGGGGCCGAGTGTAGCATCGCGCGCGCGACACGCTCGTCGTTCCTGGAGCCGCACCCAGAACCTGAACCTCGAACGGACGAAGAACGAAGAGCCACGATCTGAGAACTCGCGCGGGATGCACGTCGCCAAGGACGAATAGGGGACTTCCTCTACGACTTCAAGTTCGGTCTGAGCGCCGGCCTCGGCTGGTTCGGCGCCTCGGGTCTCCCGAGGTCGCGCGAGATGGGCTCTGCAGCGCCTCGCGGGCGGCCTCCTGCTGGGCGGTCTTTACCTCGACAGGCTCGTCCAAGTGGCGAAGAGCGCCCGAATCTCGGCCCGAAGGCGCTCTGCGAGCGGCTCGTTTCTGCCGCTTCGGGCGTCGCGGACCAGTTGGCGCTCGACGTCCGAGAGCCCTCGCAGCGAGCCGAATCCGGATTCGATTCCGGCCAGGATCTCGGCAGCCTCGACGCGTTCGGCCGATCGGACCAGCCGATGCAGGTCCTCCCAGTCGTATTGGCTCCCGCGGATCCGTTCGAAGAAGGCGTCGGGGTCGAACGGGTCGCGCACCTGCCACAGCTTCAGGACGGCGAGGCGGCGAACCAGCTCGCCGTCGAACGGCGTGGTCGCGAAGCGGTGGAGGTCGTAGAGGTCGCGGACCTTGGCGCGCTGGAACGCCGCGCGGACCTTCTCGGCCGTCATCTCGACGACTTCGAGGGAGCGGACGTCGAAGGGCTCGAACTCGAGATGTGCGAAGTAGGGCTGCGGCTTCATCGGACGCCGGGAAACCGGCAGGGTCGGCCGTTCCCGGAGGCTCACCTGCAGGCGAAACCGGCCGGCGCTGTTCCACGCGTGCCGGTAGAGGACCTCGCCGCCGAGTCCAGGTCCTCCGAGAACCGGCCGGTCGAGCCAAAGACGGCCTTGCGAAGGCATGTGCCGCCCTTGAAGGCGAGGTGTGCCAGTGTCCCGGCCTCGTGCAGCGCGTGCAAGGCGTAGGTCAGCACCACGTCGCGCTCGGCGACCAGCTTGTCGCGCAGCCCGCTGTTGCGCGCGTAGAGGTCGACGAACTTGTCAGCGATCACGGCGGGGACCCGGATCGAACGTCACGCGGCGGCGACGCTCTGTGCCTTTCTCGACCAGGACCCCGCGCGGCACGTTCTCGACGATGTTCCATGGACGAACGAGCGTACCGCTCGTGCCCCATCGCCGCCGTGGGCCGAGCAGGACCTTGCCGCCCGCCCGCGCGAGACGCTCGAGCGCTTCACGCACTGCCGGCGGCAGCCCGGCGCCGTGCAGGTCGGCGAAGTAGCCGAGTCGCTGCGCCAGGGCGGACTCGCCCCAGCGCTCGATCATCTCCACGAGCCGCTCTGACGCGAGCCGGGGCATCGAGCGGCGCACGATCCCGGAGACCTCACCGAGGCCGCCGGCGTAGTGGGGCCGACCGAGCGCGTCGAGCAGCGCGCGCTCGGGACTCGCCATCTGGACCGTCGTGCCCAGCACCGAGGCATTCCCGAATCCGAAGAACCGTTTCTCGCTCGCATAGGCGAACACGTACCGGGTGCCGCGGATCGTCTGCGGGCGGCGGCGAATCCGGCACGCCACGTACACCTCCGCGAACGCCTGCTCCGTCAAGCCGTGGTACGTGCACGCGGTACCGAACGAGAAGAAGTACGGGCGGACGAGCACCGCACCGGCCGCGAGTGGGTTCGTATCGGCGACCGCATCCGGACCACGATCAGCGGGGATCAGCAGGAAGAGACCCGGCCGCAGTCGCTCGAGCCAGCCCTTCCGCACGAGCTGGTGGGCGAGATATCTCGCGTATCCTTCGGAGGCCCCCAAGGCGGAACGGAGCTCGAGCAGAGTGACCGTTCTCTGGCCCCGCCACTCGAGGTCGAGTATCAGTTTGGCTTCGTTCTTCGAGAGGGTCCGGAGCATGGTTGCAGCCATCGCGCTTCGTTTGGAGTATACTAACGTAACGCGACTAGTGCAACCAGCCTCTCCTTTCTAGCGCGTCTCCTGCCTCAGCCTCTCGAGCGCCTCCCGGGCCGCTTCCTGCTGGGCCGCCTTCTTGGAGGTGCCCTCGCCGGAGGTGGCGGTGCCGTCGTCGAGCCGGCACTCGACGCGGAAGCGCCGGCGGTGGCTCGGGCCCTCCTCCTCCACGACGCCGTAGCGCGGCAGGGGCCGGCCCTGCCCCTGCAGGAGCTCCTGCAGCCCGCTCTTCGGGTCCTCGAGCTCCTCGTCGGCAGCCTCCACGTCCCGCGCGAAGTCGGCCCGCACGAAACGGTGGGCGGCCTCGAACCCGCCGTCGAGGTAGAGCGCCGCCACGAGGGCCTCGTAGGCGTTCGCCCAGAGCGCGGCTTTCTCGCGTCCCCCCGTCTTCTCTTCGCCCCGGACGAGGAGCAGCAGCTCGGGCAGGCCCAGGTCGGCGGCGCGGCGGGAGAGGCCGGGCGCCGAGACGAGCCGCGCCCGGCGCCGGCTCTTGGCGCCCTCGGCCCCGTCGGGGTCGCGCCGATGGAGGAGGTCGGTCACCACCAGGCCGACGACGGCGTCGCCGAGGAACTCGAGGGCCTCGTTGTCGGCCCGGCGCCGGGCGGCGGCTTCGTTGGCCAGGCTCGCGTGGGTGAGCGCGCGGTCGAGGAGGCCCAGCTCGGCGAACCGGTACTCGAGCCGCCGCTCGAGCGCGTGGAGCTCGTCCTCGCGCTCCCCCGTCACGCCGGGCGCTCCTCGGGGACGACCTTCAGCACCACGAGCGTCATGTCGTCGTGCGGGTCCGCGTCGCCCACGAAGCGGCGGACCTCCTCCAGGATCCTCTCCTTGAGCTCCTCGCTGGTCAGCCTGCCGCTCGCCTCCAGGATCCGCCGCAGCCGCCCCTCGCCGAAGAGCTCGGCCCCCGGGTTCATGGCCTCGGAGAGGCCGTCGGTGAAGAAGAGGAAGAAGTCGCCAGCGTCGAGCGGCACCTCGTCTTCCTCGAGGATCTTGTCGAAGCGGTCGCCCGGGTCGAGGCCCAGCCCGAGCCCGGCGGGGGTGAGGACGCGCGTCAGGCCGGTCCGCGCCTGGAAGTGGATGAGAGGGTTGTGGCCGGCGCGGGCGTAACGCATGCGGCGCGCCGCCGTGTCCACCACCGCGTAGGTCATGGTCACGAAGGAGCGCGAGTCCATGTTGGCGGCCAGGATGCGGTTGGCCTCGCAGAGCAGCTTCGCCGGGGACTCGTAGATCCGCGAGAGCGACAGCACCAGGCCCTTGAGCTCGGCCATGTAGAGGGCGGCGGAGGTGCCCTTGCCCGAGACGTCGGCCACGAGGACGCCCATGCGCGTCTCGCCGAGCGGCAGCAGGTCGTAGTAGTCGCCCCCCACCTCGGCCGCGGGGAGGCACAGGGCGGCGATCCGCACCCCCGACGGGGTGACGAGGCCCTGGGCGGGCAGCAGGCTCATCTGGATCTGCCGCGCGATGCGCAGCTCCTCCTCGAGCCGCTCCTTCTCCGCCTGCTCCTGCATGAGCTGCCGGATGCCGAGCGACATGAGGTTGAAGGACTCGGCCAGCTCGCCGAGCTGGTCGCGCGAGCGGATGCGGATCTGGTGCGTGAAGTCGCCCTGCCGCAGCTTCTGCGTCCCCACCGAGAGGGCGTGGACCCCGCGCGTGATCGACCGCGCGAGGACGAGGCCGAGGACGAGGGCCACCGCGTACACGACGACGAAGACGAGGCCCAGGATGCCGAGCACGTAGAGCAGCACGTCGGGCACGCTTCGTCCGCTCGCGTCGCGCGGGAGCTGGATGGGCGACAGCCGCCGCACGAGGGCCCGGGGCTCGTACTGGAACGCGAGCGGCATGTCGAACGCGCTCTTCTCTCCGGTGTCCCAGTTCGTCTTCTCCGGCAACGCCACGAACAGGAACCCGGACCGGGCCGACGCGGTGACGCGCTGCCCGCCCTCCTCGTACCCGACCCCCGTGCCGCGGCGGAGCCCCGGCTTCTTCGGGAGCCCGTCCGACGGCTCCACCCTCATCTCGCGGCGCTGGAGGACGTGGATGCCCGTCCGACGCTCGAGGTCGGCATAGAAGGCCTCGTCGGCGGGCACCTCCAGGACGAGCGCCGCGTCGCCTTCCGCCCACACGGCGCGCAGCGCCTCCGGCGAGAGCTTCTCCCCGGGCCGGAGGCGGACAAGACCCGCGAAGCCGGGCCCCTTCCACCACGAAGGCAGCGCCCGCGGCGCCTCGCCGGAGGAGGCCACGACGCGCCCGCCCCGCAGGAGCGTGAAGGCGACCTGCGGGTGGACCTCCCGGGCGGCGGCGAGGCGGGCCGGCAGCGCCCGCGCGGCGTCGGCGTCCGCGGCGGGCAGGCCCGCCAGAGCCGACCGCGCGGTCGCCTGCAGCACATCCCCGGCCCGGTCGATCTCGCCCGTGACCACCCGCGAGGCGGTGAGGCCCAGGAGCAGGACGATCGCCACGGACACGAACATGCTCAGCAGGACGACGGGGACGAGGGCGATGAAGAGGTACGAGACGATGAGCTTCGTCCGGATGCGCCAGAGCAGGCGCTCCGAGACCCAGCGGAAGCCGTGCCACGCGAGCCACGCGGCGAACAGCCAGAGGACGACCCGCGCGGGCACGCCGACGGCGTCCGGCAGGGCCCACCCGGCGAGCGAGAGCAGCCCGTCGAAGAGCCACAGGGCGAAGGCGGCGGCGAGGACGCGGCCGGGCCAGGTCGAGGCGAAGAAGGCACGGGCCCGGGCGAGGGGCCCGACGGCCGGGGGGCGGGGTCCTGCGAGAAAGAGCGGCTGCATGCGAGAGCTGAATCTAGCACCGGCGCGCGTCCGTTGACAGCCGCATCCGGCTCCGCTAGCGTGGCTTTCCGACATGCCCGCCGCGCTCCTCCTCGTCCTGGCCCTCGCCGCCGACCCTCCCGCTGCCGCGCCGAAGGACCTGGCCGTCGCCGGTGTCGTCGTGGGGCGCACGCCCGAGCGGTCGAGCGCGATCCTCACGTCGGGTGGACGGACGCGCGTCGTCGCGGTGGGCGAGAACGTCTTCGGCGGGCGGCTCGCGTCGGTGAGCGCCGACGGCGTGGCCCTCGATTTCGGCGCGGAGCGCGTGGAGCTGCGACTGCCGACGGCGGTGGCGGCATCGGCCCTTCCTCGTCCGGCGGCCGCGGCTCGCCCCTCGCTCCCCGCGGGCGCGCCGCCGGAGGACCCCGAGACCCCCGCCCGCGAGATGAACCGGGTCGAGGTACAGCGCCGGCTCGGCGAGGAGATCCCGCGCATCCTCGCGGAGACCGCGGTCGCTCCCGTGATGGAGGAGGGGCGCGTCGTGGGCGTCCAGGTCACCCGCCTGCCCGAGGGCAGCCTCCTCACGGACGCCGGCCTGCGGACCGGCGACGTGCTGACCCGCATCAACGACACCGACATCGACGGAATGGCCACCCTCATCGGCCTCTGGCCGCGCCTGCAGAGCGCCTCCGAGCTGCGCGCGGTCGTCCGGCGCAACGGGCAGACCTTCTCGCTGCTGGTGTCGCTCCGCTAGGCTCGCTCCCCCACCGAGGTGAACATGGGCTTCGCGACCGACTGCATCCACGCCGGCCAGGAGCCGGACCCGACGACCGGGGCGGTGACCGTCCCCATCTACCAGACCTCGACCTACGTGCAGGAGGGGCTGGGGCAGCACAAGGGCTACGAGTACGCCCGGACCCACAACCTCACCCGGCGCACGCTCGAGAAGAACCTCGCCGCGCTCGAGGGCGGGGCGGACGCGTACTGCTTCGCCTCCGGCATGGCCGCGATCCAGGCGGTGCTCACCCTGGTCAAGGCGGGCCAGCGCGTCGTCGTCTCCGACAACGTCTACGGGGGCACCCACCGCCTCTTCACCAAGATCCTCGCCCACTACGGGGTGGAGTTCGCGTTCCTCGACGCGACGGACCCGGAGGCGTTCGAGAAGGGGGCGGGGCGCTTCGACCTCCTGTGGATCGAGACCCCGACGAACCCCCTCATGAAGATCTGCGACATCCGCGCGCTCGCCGCGGTCGCGCACCGCCAGGGCGCCGTTTTCGTGGTGGACAACACCTTCATGAGCCCGTTCTTCCAGCGGCCCCTCGCCCTCGGCGCCGACCTCGTCGTGCACTCGACCACGAAGTTCCTGAACGGGCACTCCGACAGCGTGGGCGGCGTGGCGGTGGCGAAGGACCCGAAGCACGCCCAGTGGCTCCAGTACGTGCAGAACGCGGCGGGCGCGATCCTCTCGCCCTTCGACTCCTGGCTCGTGCTCCGCGGCACGAAGACGCTCCACCTGCGGATGCCGCGCCACGAGGAGAACGCCTGCGCCGTCGCGCCCTTCCTCTACAACCATGCGAAGGTCGAGCGCGTGCTGTGGCCCGGCTTCCCCGACCACCCCGGCCACCTCGTCCACAAGCACCAGGCGAGCGGCTTCGGCGCGGTGATCTCGTTCGACGTCGGCAGCCTCGAGGCCGCGAAGCGGATGCTCGCCCGGGTGCGCCTGTGCTCGCTCGGGGAGAGCCTCGGAGGCGTGGAGACGCTCATCTCCCACCCCGCCACGATGACCCACGCCGGCTACACGCAGGAGGAGCGGGACGGGCTCGGCATCACGAACGGCCTCGTCCGCATCAGCGTCGGCTGCGAGGACGCGGCCGACCTCGTCGCCGACCTCGACCAGGCCCTGGCCGGGGTGTAGCCGGGCTCGGCCACGGCCGACGAGCCCTGGCCCCGCGACAGCCGCGAGGCCCGGGGAGCAGCGCTATACTCGCGCCATGAGCGGCGCCCCTCTCGACGCGATCGCCCGCCGCCACCGCGTCCGGTTGCTCGTCCAGCACGGCTCGACCGTGGGCGGCCACACGCACGAGGGAAGCGACGTGGACGTCGCCGTCCTCTTCGAGGGCGATCCGGCCTACACCCGCCTGGGCGGCCTCCTCGCCGACCTCGAGCGGGCTTTCCCCGGCCGGGCCGTGGACCTCGGCCTGCTGAACCGCGCCGATCCCCTCTTCCTGAAGAAGGCCCTCGAGAATCCCCGGCTCCTCGCGGGGTCGGCGCGCGACCTCGCCGAGCTGCGCCTCTACGCCTTCCGCCGCTACCAGGACCACCGGCGCTTCCTCGCCCTGGAGGCTCGGTACGTGGACCGCTTCCTGGCCGCGAGGACGCCCTCGTGATCGACCGGGAGCTGGTCACCCGCAAGATGGTCCTCATCACCGAGGACCTGCGCCGTCTCGAGGCGCTCTCGGGGAAGAGCCGGGAGGAGTACCTCGCGAGCGAGGTCGACGAGACCCTCGCCGAGCGCTATCTCGAGCGGATGATCGGCCGCATGATCGACGTCAACTACCACCTGCTCACCGAATCGGGCGAGGCGCCGCCGCGGGACTACTTCGAGTCCTTCGTGGCGCTGTCGCGGATCGGCGCCCTCCCCGCGGCCTTCGCCGCGCGCCTGGCCCCCTCCGCCGGCCTGCGCAACCGGATCGTCCACGCCTACGACGACCTCGATCCCGGGCGCGTCTACGACGCCCTGCGGGCGGCTCTCGCCGACGTTCCCTCGTACCTCGCCGAGCTTCGTCGCTTCCTCGGCACGCCCGACCGCTGAGCCGGCGGGCGCCGTCGCGGGCTGCGGCCGATGAGCCACGGGACGCGCCCACGTCGACAGGCGCGCCGCGACCCGCGCGCCCACGCGGTGGTCGATGCCCCCGCGACAGCCACGGGCCACGGTCGTGCAAACGACCGCTACGACACGCTTTCGTCGAGCCAGGCGAGGTACGGCGCGTGGCCGGCCTCGATCGGCAGGGCCACGAGCTCCGGCAGCTCGTAGGGGTGCAGCGCGACGAGCGCCTCGCGCAGCGCCTCGAGCTTCGCGGCACGCGTCTTGATGACCAGCAATCGCTCCTCGTCGCGGCAGACCTCGCCTTTCCAGCGGTAGACCGACACCACCCCCGGCACCACGTTGACGCACGCGGCCAGGCGCCGCTCGACGAGGGCGCGCGCGATCCGCTCCGCGTCCTCGGCCGTGCCCACCGTCGAGAAGGCGACGACGCGCTCGCTCACTTCCGACCCCGCGCCTCGATCGCCTCGGCCGTTCCCACCACCGCCTTCTCGCCGCCCGTGTGGTAGACGAGGACGCGGTCGCCCCTCTTCATCGCGCGCAGGTTCCGGAGGGCGACCGGGTTGGTCACGCCGTCCCAGCGCCCACGCCCCTCGCGCTCGAGGTCGTCGAACGAGTACTCACCCGGCTCCGTCTTCAGCAGCCACATATGCCCCTCCCCGCGCGCTCATGTTAGCGCGTGCCCGGCTGAGCGCGCGGGGAGGACCTAGGGCACCCCCAGGGCCGACGAAGAAAAAGACCTTGACGGGTCCGACCAGTTTCTCGTAATCTTACAGTGCGTCTTGAGAATTGCACTGTAAGATTACGAGATGACCCCCGAAGAGATCCGGCAGCGGGTGAGAGCGCGGCTCCAGGAGCAGCGCGCCCTGGTGGAGGACCTGCTCCGCCGGCGCGAGCAGCTCGCGGGCTCGCTCTTCGTCAGGTTCGGGGTGTGCGGGAAGGAGGGCTGCGTCTGCCGCACCGGGCAGAAGCACGGCCCGTACTACGTCCTCTCGACGCGGAGCGCCGGGAAGGGCGGCTTCGCCTACCTCGAGTCCTCGCAGATGGGCGAGGCGCGGGAGCTGGTGAAGGCCTACCGGGACTACCGCGCGGGAATGCGGCGGCTCCGGAAGGTCAACGAGCAGCTCGTCGCCCTGCTCCGCCGCTACCAGGAGGCCACGGCGCGCCAGGGCACGCGGCGGGTCGGGTTGCCCTCTCAGGTTCAGGTTTGAAAAAGTGAGCTATAATAGTCCTTTAAGCGTCGTTGTTAAAGCAAAGGATCAGGTTTTGACGCAGCGCGAGGAGGCGACACGGAGCGAGCCCCGGGCCCGGATGAAAGCCTGGGTGCTCGGCACCGCGATCGCTCTCATCGCCCTCACGGTCGGGTCCGTCTTCGGCGACCGCGGGATCCTCAACCTGGTGAGCAAGCGCCGGCAGGTGGACGAGCTGCGCGGCGAGCTCGAGACGCTGCGGGCCGAGAACGCGCGGCTCTCCTCCGAGATCGCGGCGCTGCGCACGAGCCCGCGCGCGATCGAGCGGCTCGCGCGCGAGGAGCTCGGCCTCGCCCGCCCCGACGAGACCGTCTTCCTCATCCGCGAGGTGGACGACGCCGGCCGTCCCTGACGCCGGGGAGCGCTCGAAAACCCTTGAGGGGAGCGCCCGGAATGCGCTTCGCCCTTGACAGCAGCGCGTCAAACGCGCTTAGATGGGGTCGCGTTTCACACGGAACCCCACGCGGCAGTACACAGCCAGCTCGACCCTGAGGAGGATTGAACTCGATGGCAAAGCCGATGACCAAGTCGAAGATCGTGGCGGCGGTCGCCGAGAAGGCGGGCATCACCAAGAAGCAGACCGCTCTCGTTCTCGAGACCCTGGCCCAGATGGCGTACAAGGAAGCCAAGAACGGCTTCACGTTCCCGGGCGTCGGGAAGCTCGTGGTCCGCAGCTACAAGGCCCGCATGGGCCGCAACCCGCAGACGGGCGAAGCGATCAAGATCCCGGCCCGGAAGCGGCTGAAGTTCGTGGTGGCCAAGGCAGCCAAGGACGGCGTCCTGGGCGCGAAGTAGGCCCTCAGCATTCCTGATCGAAGGGCGCGGGACGGTGCTCCCGCGCCCTTTCTCTTTCCGATGGCCGACAACGAGGGAGCGGGAGCGCCCGGGCCCCGGCTCGAGGCGGCGCGGGAGCGCGTCCTGGACGTGGTCCGCGCGC
>JBGPQQ010000072.1:0-10422 GCA_041489115.1 Vicinamibacteria bacterium
GAAGCCGTCGGTCACGATCACGTCGACGACGCGCGCCATGATGTCGTAGCCCTCGACGTTGCCGAAGAAGTTGATCGCCGGGTCCTCGCTCAGCAGCTTGTGCGCCTCGATCACGGCCGGCGTCCCCTTGGTCGCTTCCTCGCCTATCGAGAGAAGCCCGACCTGGGGATCGTGCAAGCCGACCACCTCACTGGCGAAGACCTGGCCCATGACGGCGAACTGGCGCAGGTGTTCGGGCCGCACCTCGGCGTTGGCGCCGACGTCGAGCAGCACGGTGCGCCCCCCCCGGTTCGGGACCACCGCGGCGAGGGCGGGCCGGTCGACCTCCTCGAGCGTGCCCAGCACCGTCTTCGCGATCGTCCAGCAGGCGGCGGTGTTGCCGGCGGAGAAGAAGGCGTCGGCCTTCCCGTCTCGCACGCGCTCCAGCGCGACCTGGATGGAGGAGCGCTTCCTGATCGTCGAGAGGGTGACCTTCTCGCCCATGCCGACGGATTCGGGGGCGTCCACGACCTCGACCGACCCGGCGGCGCCGTGCCGCGCGAGCTCGTCGCGCAGGGCGCGCTCCGGGCCCACCAGCGACACGCCGACACCGAACTCGCGGCTCGCGAGCACGGCGCCCTCCACCACCACCGCGGGACCGTAGTCGCCGCCGAGGGCGTCCACGACCACGCGGGGCTGCGGCACTCCTAGGCCTCCTCGGCTCCGGCGACCGCCTTGCCCTTGCAGTACCCGCAGCGCGGGCAGACCCGGTGCGGCATCTTGGGCTCGTGGCAGTTCGGACAGACGCTGAGGCCGGGGGCCTGCAGGTGGTCGTGGGCCCGGCGGCGGTCGCGGCGGGCCTTCGAGTGACGGCGCTTGGGATTGGGCATCGGTGCTCCTACTGACGGTTCTTGTCGATGAGCCGGCGGAGAGGCTCGAGGCGCGAGTCGCCCGGCTCCTCCTCCGGCGTGCAGCCGCAGGGACCGGCGTTGCGGTTCTTCCCGCAGCGGGGGCAGAGCCCCAGGCAGTCCTCGCGGCACAACGGCTTCAGGGGAAGGCCGAGGAGGATCTGCTCCCTCACGACCTCGCCGAGATCGAGGCGGTCGCCCTCGTAGTAGGCGACGACCACGTCGCGGTCGCTGAGCTCGACCTCTTCCTCCTGCGCCTCCGGCGGCGCCGCCGCGCCCGGCAGGTAGAAGAGGTCCAGCTCCTGCCCCAGCGTCACGGCGTACCGCTCGAGGCAGCGGGCGCAGTCGATCTCCACCGTGCCGTCCAGGCGGCCCCGGACGTGCAGGGTCGTGCCGTCCACGACATCGACGTGCCCACGCAGGCGCCCGCCCGGGCGCAGGGCGAGCTCCGCCTCGCTCTCGAGGTGGAGGGCGGAGGGTTCGAGCGCCTCGTCGAGATCGAGGCCCTCCGGCGGAATCCGGGGAATGTCGATGAGCAGCATGGGGGCCGACCGCAAACCTCCAAATTGTACCGATCCACACGGTCTGGTCAACTCACACGGGCCCGGCACCCTGCGCCTCCTCGAGCCACGCCACGGCGGCGGCCCACGCCCCACCGGCGTCCGCAAACCACCGCACGTCGGGCTGCTGGTGCCGGAACCACGTCCTCTGCCGCTTCGCGAAGCGCAGGGTCTCCGTCACGATGGCCCTCTCCGCCTCCTCGACGGTCGTCTCGCCACGCACGGCGGCCACCGCCTGCCGGTATCCGATGGCCCGGAGCGGCCGCAGCTCCGGCCCGTAGCCGCGCCCCAGGAGGCCCCAGACCTCGTCCAGCAGCCCCCGCACGAGCATCTCGCGGGTGCGCGCCTTCACGGCTCTTCGCAGCTCCTCCCGGCCCGGGTCGAGGCCCACGACGAGTGGCCGGAAGCCGCGGAGCGGCGTAGCACCCCCCCGCTGCTGCTCGGAGATCGGCCGGCCGGTCGACCGGTACACCTCCAGGGCCCGCACCACGCGCACGCGGTCCCTCGGGCGGACCCGCGCGCCCGCCTCGGGATCGACCCGGGCGAGGAGCCGGTGCAGCCGCGCATCGCCGAACCGCTCCGCGATTCCCTCGAGGCGGCGGCGAAGGGCCTCGTCACGCGAGGGCCCCTCGAAGAGGCCGTGCAGCAACGCCCGCAGGTAGAGCCCGGTCCCGCCGGCGACGATCGCCAGGCGGCCACGCGAGGCGATCCCCCGGAGCGCGGCCCGGGCGAGCCGCGCGTACGCGGCGGCCGAGAACGCCTCGTCGGGATCGGCCACGTCCAGCAGGTGGTGCGGCACCTCGGCCCGCTCCGCCGCCGTCGGCTTCGCGCTCCCGATGTCGAGGCCGCGGTAGACTTGGAGGCTGTCGCAGGAGACGATCTCGCCCGAGCGCTCGCGGGCGAGGCGCAGCGCGAGGGCGCTCTTTCCCGAAGCGGTCGGGCCGACGATCACGACCAGAGGAGCGGCCACAGGCGCCACAGGACGAGCAGGAGCAGGAGCCCGAGGAGGAGCACCGCCCCGCGGACCTGCGGCCGCGTCGGCGCGCTCACCGCGGCGGGCGCAGGTCGCGGACGATGGCGCTCTCGTGGTCGGCGCCGAGGGTCCGCTTGACGGCGAGGAGCTCCGCGTAGAGCAGCTCGTTGAGCGCGTCCACGAGGGCCGAGCGTCTCCGGTCCTCGGCGAGGCGGCCCAGGTTGCGCTCCACCACGGCCTCGTCGAGGGACCCGTCCTTGCGGAGCGACACTCCCTGCAGGACCTCGGGGCGCGACTCGCGCACGGTGCCGAGGTACTTCGCGAGCACGTTCTCGGCGATGGGGCCAACCTCCTGCACCATGTACGCGCGGACGTGGCGGTACATGCGGTTGAAGGAGTCGAGCACGGCGAGGGCGGTGTCCTCGGGGACGAAGTCCTGGTCGAGGGCCCGGACCTTCCGCCCGCGGGCGCGGACGATCCCGGTGCAGAGAAAGGCGTAGAGGGCGTTCTGGGTCTGCCCCTCGCCCACCTCGCTCTCGTGGCAGAGCTCGACCACGCTCTTCTCGCCGTCCACCAGGGAGAGGACGTGCTGCTCCCAGGGGTGCAGCAGGCCCTTGGACGGCGCCTCCCCCCGCTCGACCACCAGGTAGCCGTCGGGGTGGCGGGCGCGCGCGGCGCCGGCGGGGTCCATGCGCCGGACGCCCTCCAGCACGAGGGCGGTGACGTCGAGGTCGACGGTGATCTTCTCCTTCTCGGGGAGCACCGACTCCTCGAAGTGGAACTGCCCCTCGTCCCACTGGAAGACGCCGAAGACGATCTCCCGGACCTGGGTCTGCACGGCCCACCACAGCTCGTCCGGGGAGAGCGCGCCCATCTCCACGAGCACGCGACCCTGCCGCCGCCCCTGGGCGAGCGCCCGCACGGACGACTCGTTCTCCTCGGAAGTGATCTTGCCCTCGCGCAGCAGGACCTCGCCGAGGCGGTCGCTCGGCAGGTTGCTCGCGGCGAACACGACCCGCCCGCCGCTGAAGTAGAGGGCCTTTCGCGCGCCGCCGGAGGTGAGCGACAGGATGCCGGTGGCGCCCGTGGCCTGCAGCTCGTGCAGGAGGTCGGGCAGCGGCAGGCGAGCGAGCGTGCCCCGCAGGCCGCCCGGCACGGCGAACGGCTCGAGACGCTTCGGGAGTGGGCTGCTCATCGCGATGGCGAACTGCGCTCGGCGATTCTAGGAGGGCGCCCCATGGGTGTCAAAGGTGCGCCCAGTGGGTCAGGGCCGCCCCACCGCGGCCCCCCCAACGGCCTCCGACCGGCTCAGGCTGACCCCGGTGTAGTAGTGCTTCAGGATCTCCTCGAACGCCGAGCCCGCCTGCGCCATGCCGAAGGCCCCGACCTGGCAGAGGCCCACGCCGTGGCCCCATCCCTTGCCGGTGATCACGAAGCGCTCCACCTCGCCGCGCGGGCCCGTCTCGCGGTTGATCACGAAGAGGTTCTCGCGAAGGCCGAGGCCCCAGCGCACCTGCAGTCCCTTGAGGTCGAGCTGCCCCTTGGACCCGACGACGCCCAGCTCCACCACGCGGCCGGAGACGCCGAGACGCTTCGGCACGATGTCGCGGACCTGGCCGACCGTCCCGTAGCGGGCGATGGCCCTCGCCACGTCCGCCGGGGTCAGGCGCTCTTCCCAGCGGTAGTAGCGCGAGCCGCGGTCGGCCGCCGCCCCCCGGCGGGTCTGCTCCGCCTCGAGGTACACGACGCGGCCATCCCGCTCGACGTAGACGACACGGTCCCCGACCGAGAGGTTGAGCTCCGAGGTCCCCGCGTGGACGCCGTCGAGATCGCGGAAGAGGCGCACCGCCGTGTCCAGGGCATGCGAGTCCGCCGCCTCGCCGTGGAGAACGCTCAGCTGCCCGTCGCCCAGGCCGGCCAGCTCGCCCTGGGCGAGACCCGGCGCGCCCGCCTTCTCGGCGACACCCGCGAGGAGCGCGAGGGCCTCGGCCCGCGTCAGGGCCGCTCCGGGGCGCAGGGTGTTGTCCGGCGCAGGCGAAAGAAGCCCTTCGACGGGGCTCTCACACCCGCTGCGGTGCAGCGCCGCCTGCAGCCGGCCGGTCCACGCCCGGATCTCGACGTCCGAAGGGATGCCCGCGAGCCGCGCGGGGTCGGCCTCCGCAGGGTCGACGATCCCCAGTGCCTCGAGCAGGGCCACGTCGTGCGCCGTCCCCGGGCCACCCGGCAGGTCCCGACGCGGGGCCGCCGTCGTCCGCACCGTGTGCCGCGACGAGAGCTCCGGCAGGCACGCCACGCCCCGGAGGTAGGGGGCGTCGTCGTCGAAGATCGCCCCGCCCTCCTCGGTGTGCCCCCCGCAGGTGGACGTGTAGTAGGCGTGGATCGGCCGCCCGCGCCACGTCGCCACGATGCCCCTCGTCTCCTCGACCGCGCGGTCGGTCAGCGGGTGCTCCGAGGACTGCCCGCGGTACACCTGGCAGGAGGCCGTCGCGCAGAGGTCGTACCCCTTCGAGGCGTAATCCCCGACGTGCGACAGCGCGTAGGTCCGCGCCGCCACCGCCTGGGCCTTGAGCGCCTCGATCTGCGGAAATGCCTGAGGCGAGAGCTCGTTCGGGACCACCCCCCGGAGGTAGTCCTCCAGGTTGACGACGTTCACGACGGTGAGCCTTCCCTCCTCGGCGGGCCGCACCTCGAGGAGCCCCCGGTAGGGTGTCGTGTCCGCCAGCAGGAGCTCGGTCGCCACCACGGGCGAGACGGTGGCGAGCTCCAGCTCGTCGCCCGTTTCGACGAGGCGCACTCGCCCCGGCGCCGCGGTGTGGAAGGTCGCCCGGGGCAGCGACCGCACGCGCACCGCGGTCTCGCCCGCGGCGCGGCCGTGGACGACGACGCCGGAGTCGACACCGATCGAGACCCGCTCGACGGAGGGCGACACGCCGACCCGGATCACCGGCAGCGGGACCGCCTCGGACGAGGCGAAGACGGGCGAGGAAAGACCGGCGGGGCCGGACGGAACCTCGCTTTGCAGGGTGCGACAGGCCACGGCCACGAGCCATGCCCCCCCGACCGCCGCGACCCAGGCCGCGCCGGGGTGATGGACGACGCGCTTTCGGGTCAAGAGCCCTGCGGCGCCTCGTTGTAGAAGAAGGTGGCCTGCATCGTCACGCGCGGCGGGCCGTATTCGTCGGGCAGGGGGAGGAACCGGCTGCCGGTGAGCGCGTTCTGCGCCGCCCGGTCGAGCGACGTGGTCCCCGACGACTTCAGCATGCGCAGCGCCGACATCGATCCGTTCCTCTCGACGGTGAACTCGAAGTCGACGTGGCCCCGGAAGCCGAACAGGGCCGTCTGCGGCACGATCCAGTTCCGATACACCTCGTTCTTGAACGTGTTGATCCAGAGCGTGAAGTCCGCGCCCTGGGGGTCGAAGTACAGCCCGCCGAGGTTCTGCCCCGTCCCCGTGGGCAGCCCCAGGCGGGCGTCCCGCTCCAGGCGCCGGGTCAGCCCGTCGACCGCGCCCGCGATCTGCGGGCCGAGCGCGCCTGGCCGCGCTCGACGCCCCTCGTCTCCGCGGGTCATTTGGCCGCCCAGGCCCGGCGGCAGGCGGAGCCCTTCCCTTCCCGGCGTCTCAGGCGACCCCCCGCCTTTTTGGGCCACCTCGGCGGGGGGCGCGGGCGTGGCGAGCGCCCGGGGAGGTGTCGGCGCGCCGGGCGGCGGCAGGGAGGGTTGGCCCTTCGGCACCTTGGTGAGGTCGTCTTCGCGCCGGAGGATCATGGGCCCCTTCATCCGGAGGTCCGACGGCGGCCCCACGCTGATCCGATCCTTGGTCTGGGGGCGGACCTGTGCCGGCAGCGGAGTGGGGGCCGGGATCGGGATCGGACGGGGCTGTGCCCCGGGCGGAGGGGTCGGGACGAGTTGCCGCAGTACGGAGGCAGGAGGCAGGAACACCAAGTCCTTTCGTTCCAATGTGTTAGGATCGATCTCGTCCGGCTTTCGGGGCGCGGGCCGATGGGCGATCAGGAGCATCAGAAGGGTCAGGTGGACGATCGCGGAGACGAGAAAGCCCTGTCGCTGGTCGAATCGTTGCACACTACGCCCCGCGTGAATCCACCCCTCAACTGCCCAGCCTAGCACCGCGAGAGCAATGGATCAAGTAACCTACACAAGATCTTGCATTTGGAGGCGCCCGGGCTACGACCGGTCGATCCGGATCGCTCAGGCGGCCGCCATCCGCTCCAGGATCGCGTGGGCCAGGGCCAGGGCGCGCCGGCCGTCCTCCCCCGACACGACCGGCCGGGAGCGGTCCCGGACCGCCCGGGCGAAGGCCTCGATCTGAAGCCGCAGGGGCTCCTGATCGGGGGCCCCCTGCCGCTCCGAGGCGATCCTGGGACGGCCGGCCTCGTCCGCCTCCAGGCGATAGACCTCCGCCTCCCGGGCCGTGAAGTCGGCCGAGACGTAGGTCCGGGGGGCGAACACCCGGAACTTGCGCACCTTCTCCTGCGAGACGCGGCTCGCGGTCAGGTTCGCGATCAGGCCGGAGGCGAAGCGGAGCCGCGCGTTCGCGATGTCCACCCGCGGCGTGAGGACCGGGACGCCGACCGCCTCGATCTGGACGGGTTCCGAGCCGTCGAGGGACAGGACGATGTCGAGGTCGTGGATCATCAGGTCCAGGACGACGTCCACGTCGAGGCTCCGCGCCGAGAACGAGCCCAGCCGGTGCACCTCCACGAAGCGGGCCCCCTTCCCCGCGGAGAGGAGCGCCTCGGTCGCGGGGTTGAAGCGCTCGATGTGACCCACCTGCAGGACGGCCCCCCGGGAGGCGGCGAGGGCCATGAGGTCGTCGGCCTCCGCGAGGGTCGTCGTCATCGGTTTCTCGAGGAGGACGTCCTTTCCAAGCTCGAGGGAGAGGCGCCCCACCGCGTGGTGATCCACGGTGGGGACGGCCACGGACACGGCGTCGACCTCGGCGAGGAGCCCCTGCGCGTCCCCGAAGGCACGGCATCCGTGCTGGCCGGCCACCTCGGCCGCGCGGGCCGGGTCCGCGTCGAAGACACCCACGAGGCGCGCGCCCGGGGTGTCCGCCCAGACCCGCGCGTGGTGGCGGCCGAGCGCCCCCACGCCGATCACGCCGGCTCTCACCGCGCCCTCACCCACTCCTCGCCTCCTCCGCCTTCCCCGGGTCGAGGCCGAGGACGGCCACGCCGTCCGCCTCGGCCCGCTCCAGAAACGAGGCCCGCTCCACGAGGAGCGTCCGGCCGGCGTCCACCGCGAGGACGCGCGAGCCCGCCTCCCGCATGGCGGCGAGCGTCCCCTCGCCCACGACGGGCACGTCGAACCGCATGTCCTGACGCGGCTTCGAGACCTTCACCACCGTCGTGCCCGGCCCCGCGATGCGGCCCGCCCGCCGGATCGTCTCGTCCGTGCCCTCCATGGCCTCGAGCGCCACCGCCGCCCTCTGCTTGACGACCGCGGTCTGGCCGAGGTCCATCCCCGCGAGCGCCCGCGCCACCGTTTCGCCGTACTCGACGTCGCGCCACTCGTCGCCGTCCGGCTGCCGGCGGGTCATCGGCCCCACCACCGCGAGGTGATCGCCGAGAAAGGCCACCGAGGGCAGGAGCGTGATGCCGTCGCGCGCGAGCGCGTCGGCCACCGCCCCGATGAGGCTGTCTGTGTTCTGGAAGGCGAGCCGGGCCAGCACACCGAGGAGCTTCAGGTCCGGCACGATGCCCGAGAAGATCTGGCGGTGCTTCACCTGGCCCGCCATGATCGCCTCGCGCGCGCCCGCCTTCTGCAGGATCTCGATCCCGCGGCCGAGCTGGCCGAGGCCGATCCAGTGGAGCTCGTCCACCTCGCCCTCTATCTCGGGCGACGCCTCCTCGCGGATGGCCAGGGCCACGACCCACCGGCCGGCGCGCCGGGCCCCCGCGGCGGCGAGGAGGGGGAAGCGGCCGTTGCCGGCGATCAGCCCCAGCGGCTCTCCCGCCATCGGCCTAGGGCTCCGCCTCGCCGGAAGCGGCGCCGTCCCGGCGCTCGAGGACGACCCCGCGTTTCGAGGAGCGCACGAACTCGACGACCGTGCGCACCTCGTCGGTGTGGGGCCCCTCGGCCTCGAGGCGGGAGAGCGCCTCCGCGAGGGGCCAGCCTCCCCGCGCGAGGACGCGGTAGGCCTGCCGCAGGGCGGAGATCGCCTCGGGAGAGAACCCGCGGCGGCGCAGCCCGACCCGGTTCAAGCCGAAGAAGCGCGCCCGGTTTCCGACGGTGAGCGAGAAGGGCGCCACGTCCCGGGTGGCGATGGTGGCGCCGCCCATGAAGGCGTGGGTGCCGACGCGGCAGAACTGGTGCACGCCCGAGAAGCCCCCGAGGGTCGCGAAGTCGTGGACCTCGACGTGGCCGGAGAGCGCGGCGGCGTTCGCGAAGATCGTGTGGCTCCCCACGAGGCAGTCGTGGGCCACGTGCACCTGGGCCATGAAGAGGTTGTCGGACCCGATGCGCGTGAGGCCACCGCCCCCCGCCGTCCCGCGGTGGACCGTCGTGCCCTCGCGGAACACGTTGCGGTCGCCGATCTCGACGCGGGCGGGCTCGCCGCGGAACTTGAGGTCCTGCGGCACGAGCCCGATCGAGCTGAACGGAAAGAAGCGGTTCCCCTCGCCCACGCGAGTGTCGCCGTCGATCACGACGTGCGACTCGAGCACCGTCCCCCGCCCGAGGCGGATCTTCTCCCCGACCACGCAGAACGGCCCCACCCGGACCCCCGGGCCCAGGACGGCGCCGGACGCGACGCGTGCGAGCGGGTCGACGTCGGGGGGCGCGAGTGTCGCGAGCTGGAGGAGGAGGCGCGCCTCGGCCGCGCGCGACTCGCCCACCCGCACCTCTCCCTGGAAGCGGACGAGGTCGCCCCGCCGGTGGACCAGCCGGACCTCGAGACGCAGCTGGTCGCCGGGCACGACCGGCCGGCGGAACTTGGCCTCGTCGAAGCCTACCACCCGGATCTCGACCCTCCGGGGGTCGGGCGCGGTCTTCAGCAGCCAGATCCCCGCCGCCTGGGCGAGCGCCTCGAGGATCAGCACCCCCGGCATGACCGGCTGGGACGGGAAGTGGCCGGCGAAGAAGTCCTCGGCCCCGGTGACGTTCTTCGCGGCCACCAGCCTCCCTCCCGGGTCGTGCTCGAGGATGCGGTCCACGAGCACGAACGGGTACTGGGTGGGAATCTGGCGGACGAGCCGTCCGATCTCGCCGGAGCTCATTCGGGGAGGTCCGCGCCGTGGGCCGGCTACGGCTTCGGGGTCGCCGGCGCCGCCGCCGCGGCAGGCTTGGCCTTCTCGGCCTCGTCCGCCTTCACGATCACGTCGCGGGTGATGTCGAAGTCCTTGTTGATCGTGTAGGCGACCTGCGCGTCGAGCACGAGGTCGAAGCCCTTGTCCTTCGCCACCTGCTCCACGAGCGGGCGGACCTTGAGCTGGAACTCGTTGTTGATCGACTGGGCCTGCTGCTGCGCGCGCTCCCGCATGCGGTTGATGTCGGCCTGGCCGTCCTCGAGGAAGGCCTGGCGCTCGCGGCCCTTCCGCACGATCTCCTGCTGCTTCTTCTCCCGCGCCTCCTGGCTGAGGACGGCCCCCTGCTTCTCGAGCTCGTCCTGCAGGGCCTTGACCACGGCGTCCAGCTTCACGAGGTCGGTCTGCTTCTTCGTGGCCTCGGCGTTGATGTCGTTCTGGAGCTTCTCCAGCTGGGCCGCGTAGGTCTTGCCGAGCAGGCTCTCGGCCGACACCCGCGCCATGTCGACGACCCCGACGCGGGGGGCCTTGGCGGCCTCCTGCGCGGTGGCGACACCCACGGCGGCGAGCGCGAAGAGGAGGCCGGCGACGAACGTCTTCTTCATGTCTTCTCCTTAGAAGGTGGTACCGACGGCGAACTTGAAGGTGGAGTAGGGCACGTACAGCTTCTCGTAGTCGGACCGGTTGGGATTGATGGCGTAGATGAGACGGAAGGGCACGTTGAGCACGGGCATGATGAA
>JBGPQQ010000073.1:0-10409 GCA_041489115.1 Vicinamibacteria bacterium
CGCGGCGCGGTGCCCGGCCGCGATCGCTTCGATCAGGGTGGCGGGACCGGTCACGACGTCGCCCGCCGCGAACACCCCGGCGAGGTCGGTCATGGCCGTGTCGGGGTCGACGAGCAGGCGCCCCTCCTTCGCGACCCGCGCCCTCTTCGGCGGGGCCAGGAAGCTCAGGTCCGCTTCCTGCCCGACTGCAGCCAGGACCTTGTCCGCGTGGACCAGGAACTCGCTTCCGGGGATGTGGATCGGCCGTCGGCGCCCGCTCGCGTCCGGCTCGCCCAGCCCCACCCGAACGCACTCGAGGGCCTTCAGCTGCCCGCCCTCGGTGACGACCCTGGAGGGGGCCACCAGGAACTGGAAGGAGATCCCCTCCGACTCGGCGAGCGCGACCTCCTCGCCCCCGGCCAGCAGCTCCTCGCGGTAGCGGCGGTAGAGGATCTCCACCTGGCGCGCTCCGAGCCGCAGCGCCGTGCGGGCGGCCTCGACCGCGGTGGATCCCCCGCCGATCACCACCACCTTGCGCCCGGGTGGCGTGCGGTCCCCCGCGTTGACACGCCGCAGGAAGTCGAGGGCGTCCTGCATCTGGGGGCAGCGCTCTCCACCCGAGCCGGGCAGGGGCCGTCCGAGCTGGGCCCCGACCGCGAGCAGGACCGCGCGATAGTCCTCGCGCAGGAGCCGCTCCAGCTCGAGATCGACGCCCAGCCGGTGCCCGGTCCGGATCTCGACGCCCGCCCGCGCCAGCACGTCGATCTCCGCCTCGAGCACGTCGCGGGGCAGGCGGTAGGCCGTGATGCCGTAACGCAGCATGCCGCCCGGTTCGGCCTCGGCCTCGAACACCGTCACCGGATAGCCGGCGAGCCTGAGGTCGTAGGCGGCGGCGAGACCGGCGGGCCCGGAGCCGATGACCGCCACCTTCGCGGTCCGCTGGGGACCGGGGGGCGGAGCCGGCTTCCGGATCTCACGCTCCAGGTCGGCCACGAAGCGCTTCAGGGAGCGGATCGCGATCGGCTCGTCGACCCGGCCGCGCTCGCAGGCGGCCTCGCAGGGATGGCTGCACACGCGCCCGCAGATCCCCGGCAGCGGGCAGCGCCGGCGGATCACCTCCAGCGCCTCGGCGAAGCGCCGCTCGGCGATGAGCGACACGTAGGCCTTGACGTTCACGCCGGCCGGGCAGGCCTGGGTGCAGGGGGCGGGCTTGATCGTCCGGATGGGCAGGGACTCCGACTGGAGCGCCGGAACCAGCAGGGCGGCGCCGTCGAGATGGAACGTATCGGTGCCAGGCAGGCTCGCGGCGATGCTCACGGCCTTGCCTCCACCGGCCGCGGCGCGAGGGCAGCCTTCTCTGCATGCTCGTAGCCGCGGTCGAAGGCCTTGACGTTCAGCTCCTCCGTCCCCGCCGGCACCGACGCCTTCACCGCCTCCCGCATCTCGTCCCGTGTGACGATCCGCGTCACCGCGGTGAAGAAGCCCACCATCACGATGTTCTGGACGAGGGAGCGCCCCAGGCTCTCCGCGATCCGCGTGGAGGGGATCCCGAAGGCGGGCTGCCCTTCCTTGAAGGTGGGGCGGACGAGGTCCTGCTCGTAGACGAGGACGCCGTCGCCCCGGAGCTCGTCCCGGTACTTGTCGTACCCCTCGGTGGACATGGCCACGAAGATGTCCGGCCGACGCACGTAGGGGTAGAGCACCTCGGTGTCCGAGATGACGAGGGTGGCGCTGCAGGCGGAGCCCCGGGCCTCCGGGCCGAAGCTCTGGATCATGGTGGCGTGCCGGCCCGCGCCGATCGCGCAGGCGCGGCCGATGATGTAGGCGGACAGCACCACCCCCTGGCCGCCGAAGCCGGTGATCCGGATCTCGGCCCTAGCCACGGATCATCCCTCCCGAAGGCGGAGTGGGCACGTACTTGTCGCCAAGGACCTTCCGGTAGTGCTCGTGCATCATCTCGAGGAAGGTGGGTCGCTCCTCGTCGAGGAACTTCCCGCACACGATCCGATCCTGGAAGGCGATGTCGACCTCGCGGGTGTCCGCCCCGTGCCGGATCTCGGCGTTGTCGTGATAGAACTGCATCAGGTTCAGGCCCGATCCCAGCTTGTTGAGCCGCGCGTAGAGCGTGGCGCAGGGCGTGATGACCTCGATGAACCGGAACCCCTTGCGGGCAATGGCCTCCCGGAACGACTGCGTGAGCTGCCGCAGGTGCAGGCAGGTCCAGCGGGCGACGTAGCCGGCCCCGCAGCTCGCCGCCAGGTGGGGCAGGTTGAAGGGCCGCTCGAAGTTGCCGAAGGGCATCGTCGACGACTTGGCGGAGAGCGGGGTAGTGGGCGCGTTCTGTCCGCCCGTCATGGCGTAGATGAAGTTGTTGACGAGGATCACGAGCAGGTCCATGTTCCGGCGCGCGGCGTGGATGAAGTGGTTGCCGCCGATCCCGACCAGGTCCCCGTCCCCGGAGAACACCGTGACCAGGAGCTCGGGCCGTCCCAGCTTCAGCCCCGTGGCGAAGGGGATGGCGCGGCCGTGGGTGGAATGGAAGCCGTCCAGCTTCATGTAGCCGGCCACCCGCCCGGTGCAGCCGATGCCCGAGACGATGACCGCCTTGTCGAGGTCGATGGCCGCCTCCTCGAGCGCCTTCGCGTAACACTTGACCACGGTGCCGATCCCGCAGGTCGGGCACCAGATGTGGGGCATCCGATCCATCCGGATGTACGGCGCGATCGGGTGCTCTTCGGGCCGGACCGGGACGTGTTCAGCAATCGTGCTCATCGCGCCGCCCTCACGATCGCTTCGACGATCGCCTCCGGGTCGTGGACGCTCCCGCCGGCGTGGGGGACGGCGATCGCCGCCGCCTTCCCCCCGGCGCAGCGCTCCACCTCGAGGACGATCTGGCCGAGGTTGATCTCCGGCACCACGAAGGCCTTGACCCGTCGGGCCAGCTCCCGTACGCGCTTCTCGGGGAACGGCCAGACCGCGATCAGCCGCAGGAAGCCGACCTTGACGCGCTTGCGCCGTGCGAGCTCGATCCCCATGCGGGCGACACGGGCGGTGATCCCATAGGCCACGACCACCACCTCGGCGCCCTCGGTGTCCGTGTCCTCGAAGCGGACGATGTCGTCGGCGCTTCCCCGGATCTTCTCCACCAGTCGGCTCACGCAGAGCTGCTGGCATTCCGCGCTCATCACCGGATAGCCCCGCTCGTCGTGGGTGAGGCCGGTGGTGTGGAAGCGGTAGCCGTCCCCGGCGCGGGCGAACTCCGGTACGGGCCGGCCATTGACGCGGTAAGGCAGGAACTGCTCGGGCGGGACGGAGGTGAGCGCTCTCGGAACGACCTCGATCCCGTCGGCAGGCGGGATCACGACCTTCTCGGTCATGTGGCCGACGCACTCGTCCATCATCATCAGCACCGGCACCCGGTAGCGCTCGGAGAGGTTGAAGGCGTCGACGGTCAGGTCGAAGGTCTCCTGTGGTGACTGCGGGCAGAGCGCGATCACCTCGTAGTCCCCATGAGAGCCCCACCGCGCCTGCATCATGTCGGCCTGGCCGACCATGGTCGGCAGCCCCGTCGAGGGACCGCCCCGCTGGACGTTGACCACGACGCAGGGGGTCTCCATCATCGTGGCGAGACCGATGTTCTCCATCATCAGGCTGAAGCCGGGGCCGCTCGTCACGGTCATCGACTTGGTGCCGGTCCACGAGGCCCCCACCACCGCGGCCATGCTCGCCAGCTCGTCCTCCATCTGGATGAAGGTGCCCCCCATCAGGGGAAAGCGGCGCGCGATGCGCTCCACGACCTCGGTCGACGGGGTGATGGGATAGCCGGCCACGAACCGACAGCCCGCGGCCATCGCCCCCTCGCCGCACGCGAAGTCCCCGTCGAGGTAGTGGACGCCGGTCAGGACACCGGCGGGATCGGCGTTCACAGCCTCGCCTCCGGGGCCGCCCCAAGACGGCCGCCCTCCTCCGGCTGGGCCGAGGGTTCGGCGCCGACCGCGGCGACCTCGTCGTGCGCCACCACGCTGAAGATCGCGAAGTCGGGGCAGATCATCTCGCAGAGGTTGCAGTTGACGCAGTCGCCGCTCTTGGCGACTCTCGGCGGGTGATAGCCCTTGGAGTTGAACTCCTCCGACATCACGAGCACGTCCCTAGGACAGTACTCCACGCAGAACCCGCATCCCTTGCACCGCTCCACCACGATGCGGACCTCGCCTCGGGGGACCTTTACTTGGTCGTAGTCCAGCGGCTTTCGCCAGTACTTCATCGGGGCCCCCGCGGGTTCGCGCCGTCTCGCCCGACAGCCGGTCGAGGGGCCGCGCTCCGGGCGCGGCGTGCGCTCTGGTAGGGGCAGCCGCCGCGGAGCTGGCCCACCGGACAGCCGCTCTGGATGTAGGCGCCGCAGCGCAGGCACACGCCGTCCCCCTCACCCGGCAGCTCCTTCTCGAGCAGCGAGAGTGAGAAGCGCTCCAGCAGGCGGGAGAGCTGCTCCAGCTCTTCGGCCTGGAATTCCATGAGCACCGGGGACAGGCGCTTTCTCTTCAGATCCTCGTACCGCCGCACGAGGTCGCGGCCTTTCCGGCTGACCGAAAGCAGCCTCGCGCGGCGATCCCCTCGGGAGGGCAAGCGGACGAGCAGTCCGAGCGCTTCGAGCTTGTCGATATTCTTGGTGGCTGCGGGCGGGCTGACCCCGAGGAAATCGGCCACCTCCCCGACCTGGTGCCGCCCGTTCAGGAACATCAACTTCAGGAGATGGAGCTGGGAGAGCGTGAGCGGGACGGAACTCACCTCGCGGACCGGCTTCAGCTCGAGGACCTCCCGGACGGTGGAGGCGAAGATGTGGCTGGACCGGATGAAGCGCCACACGTCGCTCCCAAGGGGCTCTCCAAGATCCCCGGAGGAGGCATCGCGCTGGGCCTCAGACGGCATGTGCACTTAACCGAGTTACTATTTAACCTGCTTACATAAGATAGGCAGGGAGACGACGCCCGTCAACCTCCCGCAACCGCGAAGAGGAGCCCCGCGCCGAGAGGGGAGGACGAGGCCCGGGCGGGGGAGGAACGGGCGTGGTACGAGGTGGTCGTCGGCGGGCTGTGGATTGCTCCTGTCCCGCGAGGTGGCGGTCCTGATGAACGCGATCGCCTTCAACGCCCTCGTGTGCCTCTTCCCTCTCCTCCTGGTCCTGGTCGCGGCCACGCAACGGCTGTCCCCCGGCGGCGGGACCGCACAGGTCCTGCGCCTTCTTCCGGCTGGTTCCTCAGGCCCGCATCGACCTGCGCGTGGCCGCGCGCGCCGCGCTGTGGGCCGCGGTCCTGTGGGAGGCCTCGAAGTACGCCTTCGTGTGGAACCTCGGCCGGATGCAGCTCGCGACGTTCTACGGCCCGCTGGCGTTCGCGGTGTCGCTCGTGCTCTGGGCCTACGTGTCGAGCGTCGTTCTGGCCTTCGGCGCCGCGATGGCCCCCGGCGCGCCGGCGCGGGGGAGGTAGCGCGGCCTCAGCGCCCGCCGGCCATCTCCTCCAGGCGGTCGAGCTGCTGGCGGTGGCCGAGGGTGATCAGCAGGTCGCCCGCCTCGAGCGTCGTGTCGGGAGACGGGTTGAAGGCCATCTTCCCCCCCGGCCTCTTGATGGCCACGATGATGATGCCGAGCTCGCTGCGGATCGGGGTCGCCTTGATCGACCGGCCGACGAGGGCGCTCCCGGCGCCGACCTCGACCTCCTCGATCTGCAGCTCGAGGTGCCCGGTCCGGGTGGCCAGCTCGATGAAGTCCATGGCGTTCGGGCGCAGCACGGCCTGGGCCACGCGGTGGCCGCCGATGCTGTAGGGGGAGACGACGCGGCTGGCCCCGGCGCGGCGCAGCTTCACCTCCGCCCCCTCGCCCTCCGCACGGGCCACGATCACGAGCCGCTCGTTGATGAGGCGGGCGCTCATCGTGATGAAGAGGTTGTCGGCGTCGGAGGCGGCCGCGGTGACGAGGGCGCGCGCCCGCTCGACGCCGGCGCGGCGCAGCACGTCGTCCGCGGTGGCGTCGCCGACGAGCGGGATCCCGTGGGGGATGTCGAAGCCCTCCAGGACCTTCGCGTCCCGGTCGACCACCACGAACGGCAGCCCGGCCGAGGAGAACTCCTCGGCCACGAGACGGCCCATGCGGCCGAAGCCGCACACCACGAAGTGGCCGCTCAGCTTCTCGAGGCGACTCTCCATGCGTTGTCTCCCGAGGACGGTGAGGATCTCCCCCGTCACCACGGCGCGGATGAACTCCACCCCGGCGTAGAAGGCCGTGAACACGCCGCCGAGGGCGAGCGCCATCGTGAAGAGCCGGCCACCGGCGCTCAGGGGGTGGACCTCCATGAAGCCGACCGTCGTGATCGTGATGACCGTCATGTACAGGGCGTCGAGCCCGCCCCAGCCCTCGACGAGCTGGTAGCCGAGGGTGCCCGCCGCCAGCAGGACGACGAGGATGGCGACGGGGAAGAGGAGGCGATGAACGTGGGGCCGGAGGGTCACTCGACCCCTTCCCGGGCGGCGGCCCCGACGGCCTCCGCGCATGCGGCGAGCGCGGCCGGCCAGGGCGGAGCGAGCACGCGGGGCTCCTCCCACGGGGCGAGCCGCCGGCCGCGCAGGCGCGGCTCCCAGCCGAGCCAGACGTCCTGAACCAGGCTCGCCATCGCGTGCATGATACGACGGAGGGGGCTAGAGCCCGATCTCGTCGGCGATCGGGACGAGGGCGGCGATCACGAAGGCCACGTGCTCGGCGAGCGGCCGGCCGAGCGCCTCGGCCCCGCCGTAGACGCAGGCGCGGTCCACCGAGCGCGCGAAGGCCTTGTCCTTGAGCTTCCTCGTCACCGACTCGACGGGCAGGTCGGCCACCTTCTTCGTGGGTCGCACCTTGACCGCGGCCCCGATGAAGCCGACGAGCTCGTCGCAGCCGTAGAGGGCCTTCTTCATCGGGGTGTCCCGCGGGACGCCCATGTAGTCGGCGTGCGAGGCGATCGCCTCGACGGTCTCCTCCGGGAAGCCCCGCTCGCGCAGTATGCGGCAGCCCACGCGGAGGTGGGTGTCCTCGGTCGGGTTCTGCTCGTAGTCGAAGTCGTGGAGGAGGCCCACGACGCCCCACTTCTCGATCTCGGCCGGGTCGGTGATCCCGAACCAGCGGGCGTAGGCCCGCATCGCCTCCTCGACACCGCGAGCGTGCCGGCGCAGGGCTTCCGACTGCGTGAACTCGAACAGGACGGCCTCGGCCTCGGCGCGGGTCGGGCCCGTCTTCATGGCGGGCCCATGATACGCCGTTGCCGGGGTCAGGGCCGGCCGGGCGGCCGGAAGAAGAAGGCGGGCGCGCGG
Source organism: Vicinamibacteria bacterium (assembly GCA_041489115.1). Classification (GTDB taxonomy): domain Bacteria; phylum Acidobacteriota; class Vicinamibacteria; order Fen-336; family Fen-336; genus DATBSL01. The sequence goes on from JBGPQQ010000073.1 coordinate 7,315, forward strand.
CTGGAGGCGGAGGCGGAGATCGGCTGGGTGATCGCGCCGAAGAACGCCCGCGCGATCAGCTGGAAGCCGGCGTCGTCCGGGTGGAGGAAGTCGGTGAAGAGCGGGGGCAGGCTGCCCTGCTTGAGGAACTCCGCGTGCACGTCGGCGACGGGCGCGCCCTGCTGCTTCGCCATCGCGCGGACGAGGTCGTTCATGCCCCTCACCCAATCGTTCCTCGCCGCGGCGTCCTTGTCGACGTAGTTCGGGTTGACGGGCGGGATGGTGCCGACCACGGGGAAGGCCCCCGCGTCCCGGGTCTGCAGCACCATCGAGCGGAGCGCCTCGACCGTGTAGCAGGGAGGGGCGTCGCGGCACTCGGCGTCGTTCCAGTCGTTCGTCCCGTAGATGATCAGCACGTAGGCGGGGCGGTAGGTGTTGAGGCTCAGGCCCAGGCGGGACTCGCCCTTGCTGCTCTTCGTGCCCGGCGCGCCGTCCTTCGTCACCCCGGCCTTCCCCCAGAACGCGCGGAGGTCGGCCTGCAGCACGTCGCTGTAGCCCGAGCCGTCGGAGGAGCCCTCGCCCCAGGTGATGCTGTCCCCGAAGGCGAGGTAGACGTTCGCCTTCGCGCGGGTGCCGAGGGCCAGGACGGCGGGCACCGCCACGTCGCCGCTCGGGGGGACGCTCACGCTCTGGGCCGTGCCCGCGGTGAAGTACGCGGGCAGGGTGTCGGGCCGCGCCTCGGCGGTCTGGGAGCCGTTCGGCACGCTCGACAGCGAGAACCGGCCGCCGGTCGTGGTCGACGCGGCGACGCCGCCGACGATCACCCCGACACTCGGCAGGCGCACGGTCTCGGTCGGGTCGAGGATGCCGTTGGCGTTCTCGTCGTAATACACGAACCCGTTCACCGGCGATCCCGGGGTCGGGGTGGGGGTGCCGCCGGGCTCCGTGGGGCTGGAGGAGCCGCCGCCGCAGGCGGCGGCGAGGGTGGCGACCAGGATCAGGGCAGGAACTCTCGTCGACATCGGGACACGCCAGAATAGCACGGGGTTTGCCACGGCCGCCGCCGCAGGGCTATACTCGCGCATCCCTCCGTTCCCGGGAGTCCTTCTTCTTCCAAGAGAAGCATGGCTGAAACCGCAGTTCCGAGCCGGAACAACCGGCGCATCACCGCCCGCAAGGCCTGCCTGCTGACCGTCCGCTACCGCGCGAACGGCGACTGGCGCCCCGCCACCGCAATGGACCTCTCCCCCTACGGCTGCCGCCTGCGGGTCGGGGAGGACATCACGCGCGGCGCCACGGTCGCCGTCGTCTTCGAGGTTCTGATCCGGGACGGCGCGCGCGCCGCCGCGGTCGAGGTCCCCGGCACGGCGATGTGGGCGCGGCTCGAAGGCCTCTCGTTCCAGGTCGGCGTGCACTTCGAGGACTCTCCCATGGGGCTCCTCGAGATCCTGTCCGTCCTGTCGTAGTCCGCTCAATCGGCAGGAGTGACGCCCGACGGGAGGTCCGTCCACCCATGCCCCCCTGGGCTGCTGTTGCCGACGAAACGGCCGCAGCCTTGGTTAACGCGGGTTAACGCGGGTTGCCGCGGCGCAGGGCGGCGAGGGCCTTCTGGAAGTCCTCCGGGGGCGGGCTCTCCACCGCGACCCGCTCGCCCGTGACCGGGTGGGCGAAGGCGAGCCGGGAGGCGTGGAGCATCGGCCGCCGCGCGAGGGGCCGGCCGTGGACGGGCTTGCCCCCGAGAGCCGTCCGGCACGTCCGCGGGGGCTTGCCGTAGACCGGGTCGCCCAGGATGGGCAGGCCCACGTGGGCCAGGTGGACGCGGATCTGGTGCTGTCGTCCCGTCTCGAGCCGGACCTCCAGGAGCGCCGCTCCCGGCAGCCGCTCGCGGACGCGCCAGTGCGTGCGCGCCTCTCGCTGCTCCTCTCCGGGCTTCGCGACCCCGCGGCGGCCGCCCACCCACTCCTCGCGCAGCGGCGCGTCCACCGTCCCGCTCTCCGCCTCCGGTTCGCCCTCCACGATGGCGAGGTAGCGCCGCTCGATCCGGTGGTGGCGGAAGGTCTCGATGAGCCCCGCCCGCGCCTCGCGCGAGAGCGCGAACGCGATCGTCCCGGAGGTGTCCCGGTCGAGGCGGTGCACGCGCTCGGCGTACCCCCCGCGGGGCTTCAGGCGACGGGCGTAGTCCTGGACGCGGCCGAGAGCCGTGTCCTCGTCGTGGACGCCAGGGGCCGACGGCACCGTCAGGAGGCCGGCGGGCTTGTCGACGACGATCACGTGCTCGTCCTCGTGGAGGACCGGCAGCGTGCAGCGGGCGCGGGACAGGGCCCGGCGGTTCGGGTCGTAGACGACGGCCGCGCTCTCGGCGACCTCGCGGCCGGCCTCTCGCACCGGCGCGCCGTCCACGCTCACCTGGCCCTTCTCGATCACGTCCCGCGCCTTGCGGCGCGACATCGCCGGGTGATGGCGGATGAGCACCAGGTCGAGTCGCATGGCACTCACTCCCGCAGACCGCGATCGTCGTCCCAGGCGGCGGGGTCCTGGGCGAAGTAGGACGAGAGGATGGCGTACACCTCGCGGTGGCGCCGGCGCACCACCTGGGGGATCTCGAAGAACGCCTCCACCGCCACCCCGAGGAACTCCACCGGGTCGTGAGCCCCGTACTCGTCGAAGGCCGAGCGGCCGTGGCGGAGCCTCTCCATCTCCTTCTCGGCCACCGCCACCCACTCGCGCGCCCGCGCGCCGTGGAGGCCCACCGGTATGCCGTCGAAGTGCGTCTGGTCGACGTCGAGGAGGTGGGCGAACTCGTGGACGCCCACGTGGTATGCGTCGTCGGAGACCTCGACGCTCTCGAGGAGGGCGGGCACGGACAGGATCACCGTGCCCCAGGGGTGGGCCTCGCCCGCTCGATCGTCGCCTCCGAACGCGTAGTCCCTGTCGAAGGCGTCGGGATAGAGGAGCACCTCGGTCAGCTGGTCCCACTCGTAGTCGGGCCAGCCCACGCTCAGCGTCACCGCAGACGCGGCGACGAGGAGGCGCAGCTCGTCGGTGACGTCGACGCCGACGCCGGTGAGGCGCTTCTCGGCGAGGAAGATCTGCATCCGCCTCCGGAGCTCGATCCG
>JBGPQQ010000074.1:0-10328 GCA_041489115.1 Vicinamibacteria bacterium
CTCGTGTTCGTGGGCATCTACATGCTCCAGGAGTCGCTCGACCTCGACGAGACCGCGCGCACGGCGAGCGGGCAGGCGCTGGTGCCGCGCCTGCGGGAGATGCAGCTCTACCTTGGCGTCCTCGTGGCGGCCCTCACGGTGGCGGCGAGCGTCTTCTCGACCGTCCTCGCGCGGATGGGGGAGCGGCAGCGCAGCCTCTCCCGGCGCGAGAGCCTCACCGGCTGCTTCAACCGGCGCGCCTTCTACGAGCTCTTCCCGCGCGAGGTGGAGCGCGCCCGCCGCCTCGGCCAGGGCGTCGGCGTCGTCTTCCTGGACCTCGACCACTTCAAGGGCATCAACGACCGCTACGGCCACGAGACGGGGGACCGCGTGCTGCAGCAGCTCTCCGCCCGGCTCCGCGGCATCATCCGCGAGACCGACCTCCTCTTCCGCTGGGGCGGGGAGGAGTTCGTGATCCTGCTCCCGCACACGGGGCCGGGCGAGGCGCCGGCCCTCGGCGAGCGCATCCGCGCCGCGGTGGCCGAGCGGCCCTTCGTGGCCAACGAGTCGCACTCGGCGGTGGCGGTCACCGTGAGCGTGGGGGTCGCCGGCGCGGCCACCTGGCCGGTGGACCCCGAAGCGCTCCTCGCCCGCGCCGACGCCGCCTGCTACCGGGCCAAGGAAGGCGGCCGCAACCGGGTGGAGGCCGAGCCGCTCGCGTAGGACGAATGGACGAGGGCAGGGCTCGCGGAGAAGTGAGAGAATCGCGCGTTCTTCGGGAGGGTCCATGCGTCGTGTCACCGCCTGCGCTGCCGTAGCTCTCGCACTGCTCGCGCCCGCCGCCGCCCGCTCCGGGTCGCCCGGGAAGCCGCCCGATGGCATCGTCCTCGCCGTCGGCGGCGGCCACCTGAAGGTGGCCTTCTGCGCGTCCGACGTGGTGCGCGTGTCCTTCGCGCGCGACGCCGCGTTCTTGAAGCGCGCGAGCCTCGCCGCCGGCGTGCGCCGGTGCGAGCCGGTGCCCGTGAAGAGGACCGACGCGGCCGGCCAGGCGACACTCGCCACCCCGAAGATGCAGGTGCGGGTGGACCTCGCGACGGGGCGCCTCGCCTTCCTCGACGCGGCCGGCCGGCCGGTGCTCGCCGAGAAGCCGGGCGGCCGCAGCCTCGAGCCGGCCGAGGTGCAGGGCGAGCGGACCTTCCACGCCCGGCAGCAGTGGCTGGAGAACGCGGGCGAGTCGCTCTACGGGCTGGGCCAGCACCAGCTCGGCCTCGCCGACATCAAGGGGTACGACCTCGACCTCTGGCAGCACAACGCGACGGTGATCGTGCCCTTTCTCGTCTCGAGCGCGGGCTACGGCATCCTGTGGGACAACACCTCCTTCACGCGTTTCGGCGACCTGCGCGAGTGGGCGCCCATCCCGGCCGGCCAGCTCTACGACGCGTCCGGAAAGCCGGGCGGCCTCACCGGCGCGTACCACGCGGGCGCGGGCTTCGAGAAGCTGGTCGCCACGCGCGTCGACCCGAAGATCGACGTCGCGGTCGCGAGCACCGCGAAGCAGCCGAACCTGCGCATCCACCCGGCGCTGCCGCCCGAGGGCCCCGCCAGCGTGCGCTGGGCGGGCGCCGTCGAGGTCACCGAGCCGGGCGACCACCTGTTCCAGCTCTTCTCGAACGGCGGCATCCGGATGTGGGTGGACGGGAAGCTGGTGGCCAACCACTGGCGGCAGGGCTGGCTGCCGTGGAAGGACCTCGCGCGCGTGACGCTGACGAAGGGCCGCCACGCGCTCAAGGTCGAGTGGTGGAAGGACCAGGGCATGGAGACCGTGCAGCTCCTCTGGAAGACCCCCGCCAGGGAACGTGCGACGTCGCTGTGGTCCGAGGTCGGCGACGGGGTCGACTACTACTTCGTCTACGGGCCCGATCTCGACCGCGTGGTGGCCGGTTACCGCCGCCTGACCGGCGAGGCGCCGATGATGCCGCGGTGGGCCTTCGGCCTCTGGCAGAGCCGGCAGCGCTACGAGACGCAGCAGCAAAGCCTCGACACGGTCGACGGCTTCCGCTCGCGCAGGATCCCGTTCGACACGATCGTGCAGGACTGGTTCTACTGGCCGGAGAACGCGTGGGGCTCGCATCGCTTCGACCCCCAGCGGTTCCCGGACCCCGACGGCTGGGTGAAGGCGATCCACGACCGCCACGCGCGCCTGATGATCTCGGTCTGGGGCAAGTTCTACCCGGGCAGCGAGAACTTCGAGGCGATGCGTGCGAAGGGCTTCCTGTACGAGCCGCCCCTCGCGGCCGGCTATAGGGACTGGGTGGGCCCGGGCTACCCCTACACGTTCTACGACGCGTTCAACCCGGAGGCGCGGGCCCTCTTCTGGTCGCAGGTGAACCGCGATCTCTTCCGCCGCGGCATGGACGCGTGGTGGATGGACGCGACCGAGCCGGACCTCCTGCCCACGCCGACGCTCGACGGGCAGCGCACGCACATGCACCCGACCGCCCTCGGCAGCGGCTCGCGGATGCTCAACGCCTACCCGCTCCAGAACAGCCAGGGCGTGTACGAAGGCCAGCGGGCGGCGGCGCCCGACCAGCGCGTGTTCATCCTCACCCGCTCGTCCTTCGCGGGCCAGCAGCGCTACGCCGCCGCCACGTGGTCGGGCGACATCACCTCGACGTGGAGCGCGATGCGCCAGCAGATCACGGCCGGGCTGGGGTTCTCGATCTCGGGCCTCCCGTACTGGACGATGGACATCGGCGGCTTCGCGGTGCCCGCGCGCTTCTCGCGCCCCCGCCCGTCGCCCGAGGACGCCGAGGAGTGGCGCGAGCTCAACACCCGCTGGTTCCAGTTCGGCACGTTCGTCCCGCTCCTCCGCGTCCACGGCGAGGCGCCGAAGCGCGAGATGTGGGAGATGGGCGGCGAGTCGCACCCGGCCTACCAGGCTCACCTGAAGTTCGACCGGCTGCGCTACCGGCTGCTGCCGTACGTGTACTCGCTGGCCGGCGCCGTGACCCAGGAGGCCGGCTCGTTCCTGCGGCCGCTGGTGATGGACTTCCGGGCCGACCCCCGTGCCCGCTCGATCGGCGACGAGTACCTGTTCGGCCCGGCCTTCCTCGTGAGCCCGGTGACCGTCTACAAGGCCCGCAGCCGCTCCGTCTACCTGCCCGCGGGCGCCGCCTGGTACGACTTCTGGACCGGCGACGCCGTCTCCGGCGGGCGGGCGATCGACGCCGCGGCCCCCTACGACCGAATGCCCCTCCACGTGCGGGCCGGCTCGATCGTGCCGTTCGGGCCGGAGCTCCAGTGGACCGGCGAGAAGCCGGCCGACCCGGTTACGCTCTACGTCTACGCGGGCGCCGGCGGGGCCTTCACGCTCTACGAGGACGACGGGCTCACCTACGGCTACGAGAAGGGCGCCTTCGCCCGCATCCCGATCCGGTGGGACGACGCCAAGGGCACGCTCACGATCGGGAAGCGCGAGGGCGCGTTCCCGGGGATGCTCGCCCAGCGGACCTTCGAGGTCGTCCTGGTCGCGAAGGGGAAGCCGGTCGGGTTCTCGTTCGAGCCGAAGGCCGACCGCACCGTCCGCTACGACGGCGCCGCGGTCGACGTGGAGCTGAGAAGCCTCTCCAGGTAGCGCGAGCGGAGCTGCCGGCTGGCGAGGGCCTGCTTCGCCGGGGGCAGCTTCAGGATCACGCCCAGGATCGCCGCCATGGCGCGGTGGCTGACGTGCGCCTGGTTGTCGAAGACGAGGTCGTGCAACCGCCCGCGCTCGATCGCCATGACCACGACCCGGTGCGTCGAGTTCACGGGCGTGATCACGCGCTCCTTCCGCGCGGCGAGGCGCACCCCGCCCTTGGGGCAGGCGGAGACGCACACGCCGCAGCCGAGGCAGAGGCCCTCGTCTGCCGCCGCGCGCTTCCTCCCGGGGTGGGCGGGGTCGCCCCCCGGCTCGAGGCGCAGCGCCCCGACCGGGCAGGCCTTCGCGCACTTGCCGCAGCCGTCGCAGGCGGCGGCGTCCAGCGACACGACGAAGTTCGTGGTGTGGACCGGGTGCAGGAAACCGAATCGCTTCGCGGCGAGCATGGCCTCGCAGCAGCAGCCGCAGCAGTTGCATATGAAGGCCGGCTTCTCGCGCACGTTCTCGCCAAACTGCACGAGGCCCCGCTCCTGGGCCCGCTGCAGGAGATCCAGGCCCTCGGAGCTGGAGATTCCCCGCGCGTAGGCGTGCTTCACGAGCGAACGGGCGGTGTTGCCGAAGGTGAGGCAGATGTCGCGCGGCGCGTCGCAGGCGCGCCCCACGTGCTCCATCTTGTGCCGGCAATAGCAGAGGCTGACGCCGATCGCCGGTGCGGACCGGATCACGTGGCTCGCCCGCTCGTAGTCGAGGACCTGCAGCGAGAGCTCGGCCGGCACCGCTCGTTCCTGCACGAACGTGCGCCCGAGCTGCGTCTCACCGCGCACGAAGAGGTCCCTGATGAAGTCCTCCTCGACGTTCAGGTACTCGAAGTAGAGCTTGGCCAGCCGCTTCTGGTCGACGTCTTCCCGGACCCGCATCATCGAGAACTCGAAGAAGCCGGCCATCGGGGGCGGGAGAACGTAGAGCGGCTCGCCGTCCTGCTCGAGGTCCAGCAGGATCGCGCGCGAGGCGAGCTGCTCGAGGACGCGCGAGGCCTCGCCGAGGGACAGGCCCCAGGCCTTCGCCGCGGTCGCCGTGCGGAAGGGCTTGATGGGCAGCTGAGCGACGAGCTCCGCCTCCCGTGGGCTGAAGAGGATCTCGAGGATGCGGTACAGGAGCTCGGAGGGCGGTGCCCCCTGCGGGAAGCGGTTCACCCGACCCACGAGCCCGCGGTAGCCGTCCCTCGCGCTCAGATGGGCCACGGGGCGACGCTACGCCCGGAGGCCGCCTCCGGCATGAGCCGTTTGGACCAGCCGCCGAGCACCCTCGCGACGAGCGCCGGGGCGATGCGGGCGGACTCGACGAGGACGTTGCGGGACGCGCCCTCCTCGACCTGGCCGCTCCGGTGGTCGACGACGTGCATCTGCGGCGCGCACGTCCGACGGGGGTTTGTCGAACTCGCGACCGGCGTCCGACGTACTGACTGGTGTGGGCGTCCCACGCCCGCAGGAGAGGGGAGGGGGCCGTGCCGAGAAGGCTCACGCGAGACACCCAGCGCGCGGTTCTGGGCGGCGTAGCCGCCGGGTTCGGGCGGTACCTGGACGTAGACCCCGTCCTCGCCCGGCTGGCCTTCGTGCTCCTGGCTTTCGTGCACGGTTTGGGCATCTTGTTCTACCTGGCGTGCTGGCTCTTGATGCCACGGGCTGACGCGATCGCTGCGGCTACCCCCGCCGGCCCGACGACGGGCACGGGCTTCGAAACGCTGCGCGAGGCCGGCACGCAGCTCGCGGCCGAAGTGCGCCAGGGCGTCCCCGACCCCGCCGCCGCCCAGCTCGCGATCGGGTCCGTCCTGATGGTCGGCGGCACGCTGCTCCTGGCCCACAACCTCGGCTGGCTGTACTGGCCGCACTGGATGAGGTTCGAGACCCTCTGGCCGCTCCTGCTGGTGGCGCTCGGCGTCGGCCTCGTCCTGAAGTCGCGTCGGCCCGGCCCGGCCTGAGCGTCGCGGGGCCCCGGGCCCCGGGAGTAGAATCCCGCCGCCGGTCACTCGATCGCGGAGGGCTTCATGCGGCGCGCTGCGTTTTTCCTCTCGCTTTTCCTCGCGGCCGGGCCGGCCGTGGCCCTTGCCGGGGAAGGCCCCGGCCCCGCGATCATCGGCTACGTCTTCGCCCGTGACCGCGTCCTCGAGCCCGAAGCGATCGCGGTGGAGAAGCTGACCCACGTCAACTTCGCCTTCGCGAACATTCGCGACGGCCGGGTGGTCGAAGGCGGCCCGCGGGACGCCGACAACCTGAAGGTGCTGACCGGCCTGCGGAAGGACCACCCGCACCTGCGGGTGCTCGTCTCGGTGGGCGGCTGGACGTGGTCGAAGGGGTTCTCGGATGCGGCGCTCACCCCGAAGAGCCGCCGCGTCTTCGTCCGCAGCGCCGTCGACTTCGTGAGGCGCCACGACCTCGACGGCTTCGACGTGGACTGGGAGTACCCGGGGCTGCCGGGCGACGGGAACCCGCACCGGCCGGAGGACAGGGAGAACTTCACCGCGCTGATGGCCGAGCTGCGCGCGGCCCTCGACCGCGAGGGCGCCCGGCGCGGGCGGCATCTCCTGCTCACGTTCGCCGCCGGGGCGTCCTCCGACTTCCTCGCCCACACCGAGATGGCGAAGGTCCAGGCGTCGGTGGACTTCGTCAACCTCATGACCTACGACTTCCGGGTGGCGGAGGGCGGGGAGCCGGCCGGCCACCACGCGAACCTCTACCCGTCTCCCGCGGACCCGAGGCAGCACTCCGCCGACGGCGCCGTGCGGGATTTCCTCGCCGCGGGCGTCCCGCCCTCGAAGCTCGTCCTCGGCGTGCCGTTCTACGGCCGTGCCTGGCGCGACGTCGGTTCGAAGGACGGGCTCTACCGGGAGGGGAAGCCTCCCGGCGAGCGGATCGACACGTCGCACGCCGCCCTCGCCGCCCTGCCGGGCCGCGACGGCTGGGTGCGCGAGTGGGACGCGGCGGCGCAGGCGCCCTTCCTCTGGAACGAAGGGCGGCAGCTCTTCGTGACGTACGAAGACGAGGAGTCGCTGCGCCTCAAGTGCCGGTACGTGCGCGACCGCGGCCTGGGCGGCGTGATGTTCTGGGAATACCACACCGACCGCACCGGCGCCCTTCTCGACACGCTCGATGCGGCGCTGCATGGCGACGACGTGATGCCGCTCTCCGGCGTGTGGCGCTTCGACCTCGACCCCGCCGACGAGGGGCTCGTGTCGTTCCGGGAGAACCGGACGCTCGGGGAGAGGATCAGGCTCCCTGGGGTGCTGCAGGCCCAGGGCTTCGGCGAAGACGTCACCGTGGACACGCAGTGGACGGGCCAGATCGTGGACCGCTCGTTCTTCACCGCGCCACGGTACGAGCCGTACCGGCGGCCCGGCAACGTGAAGGTGCCGTTCTGGCTGCAGCCCGACAAGCACTACGTCGGGCCGGCCTGGTACGAGCGGGAAGTGGTCATCCCGCCCGAGTGGAAGGGCCGGCGTCTCGTCCTCCACCTCGAGCGGCCGCACTGGCAGACGATCACGTGGCTCGACGGCCGGCTCGTCGGCTCGAGCGACAGCCTCTCGACGCCGCACGAGCACGACCTCGGCACGGCGGTCGAGCCCGGGACGCACCGCCTGACGATCCGCGTCGACAACCGGCTGGTGGTCGACGTGGGCCTCAACTCACACAGCGTCACCGACCACACGCAGGGCAACTGGAACGGGATCGTGGGCCGGATCGACCTGCGGGCCGGGAGCCCGGTGTGGATCGAGGACCTGCAGGCCTTCCCCCACGTCGCGACGAAGTCGGTGACGGTGCGCGGGCGCCTGGGCAACGCGACGGGCCGGGCCGGCCGGGGCACGCTTCGCCTCGGGGTGGAGGCTCGCTTGCCCCCGGGAGTCGGTGGGCCATTCGGAGGGGGCTTGCCCCCGGGAGTCGGTGGAGGGGGCGCCGCCCCTGAGTCGAAGGCCGTCGACGTGTCGTGGGATGCGTCCGGGGGCGAGTTCGAAGCCGAGTACCCTCTCGGCGCTTCCGCGCGGCGGTGGGACGAGTTCTCGCCCGCGCTCTACCGGCTGACCGCGACGCTCGACGCCGGCGGGAGCCACGATACCCGGACGGTGAGCATCGGCCTGCGGGAGATCGGCACGCAGGGCACGCAGTTCGTGATGAACGGCCGGAAGATCTTCGTCCGCGGCACCCTCGAGTGCGCGATCTTCCCGAAGACCGGCCGCCCGCCGACCGACGTCGACTCCTGGCGGCGCATCGTGCGCGTCGCGAAGGCGCACGGCCTCAACGCGATCCGCTTCCACTCCTGGTGCCCGCCCGAGGCCGCGTTCACCGCGGCGGACGAGGAAGGCTTCTACTACCAGGTGGAGGTGGCCTCCTGGGCGAACGGCTCGACCCGCCTCGGCGGTGGGCTGCCGATCGACGACTGGCTCTACCGCGAGACGGGCCGCATCCTGAAGGCCTACGGCAATCACCCGTCGTTCGTGCTCCTCCCCTACGGCAACGAGCCCGCCGGCCGCGACGCGGAGTTTCTCGGCCGCTGGGTCGCGCACTGGAAGGCGAAGGACCCGCGCCGGCTCTACACGAGCGCCTCGGGCTGGCCGCAGATCCCGGAGAACCAGTTCCACGTGGCCCCCGAGCCGCGGATCCAGGCCTGGGGCGCGGGGCTCGCGTCGCGCGTCAACGCGAAGCCGCCGGAGACGCGCACCGACTATTGCGACTACGTGCGGGCGCGGACGGTGCCGGTCATCAGCCACGAGATCGGGCAGTGGTGCGCCTACCCGAACCTGGCCGAGCGCTCGAAGTACACGGGCTACCTGAAAGCCAGGAACTTCGACATCTTCGCGGACACCCTCACTGCGAACGGGATGGCGGACCAAGCGACTGACTTCCTCCGCGCGTCGGGCAAGCTGCAGACGCTCCTCTACAAGGAAGACATCGAGTCCGCGCTGCGCACCGCGGGCATGGGCGGCTTCGAGCTGCTCGACCTCCACGACTTCCCGGGCCAGGGCACGGCGCTCGTCGGCGTCCTCGACCCGTTCTGGGACTCGAAGGGGTACGTCACCGCCGACGAGTTCCGGCGCTTCAGCGGTCCCACCGTGCCGCTCGCCCGGCTCGACCGGCGCGTCTTCACCACGTCGGAGACGCTCGAGGCCGACGTCGAGGTCGCGCATTTCGGCCCGGCGCCTCTCGTCGGGGCGAGGCCCGCCTGGCGGCTCGTCGGAGACGACGGGCGCGTCGCGGCGCGGGGCGCTCTGCCGGCGCGCGACGTGCCGGTGGACAACGGGGTGAGCCTGGGGCGCGTGAGGGTGAGGCTCGCCGGCCTCGCCGCCCCGCGGAAGTACCGGCTCGTCGTGGGGCTCGAGGGCACGTCGTTCGAGAACGACTGGGACGTGTGGGTGTATCCGTCGCGCGTGGACACGGCCGTGCCCGCCGCCGTGACCGTCGTGCGCCACCTGGACGAGATCGCGGAGACGCGGCTTCGGGAGGGCGGCCGCGTCGTCCTCCTCGTCCCGCCCGCCCGTGTGCGCGGGGATGCGCTCGGCAAGGTGGAGCTCGGCTTCTCGAGCATCTTCTGGAACACGGCCTGGACGAGCCGCCAGGCGCCGCACACGCTCGGCGTCCTCCTCGACCCGAAGCACCCCGCGCTCGCCGCTTTCCCGACCGAGGGGTACAGCAACTGGCAGTGGTGGTACCTCGTGAGCCGAGCGGGGGCGATGATCCTCGACGACCTGCCGAAGGAGCTGCGGCCCACCGTGCAGGTGATCGACGACTGGTTCACGAACCGGCGACTCGGCCTCGTCTTCGAGGCTCGGGTGGGGAAGGGGCGGCTCCTCGTCACGAGCCTCGACCTGGAGAGTGACCTCGAGACGAACCCGGTCGCTCGCCAGATGCGCCACAGCCTGCTGCGGTACGCCGCGAGCGGCCGCTTCGCGCCACCGGTCGAGGTGACAGCCGGCGCCGTGCGCGCGTTGGTCAGTCCCTGAGGAACCGTCGCTCGATCGGATACTCGTCGCTCGGCGCTCCCGTGAAGAGAATCGACCTGGCTGCGAATTGGCCGCATCGTGCCAGACCCCACGCGAGCCGACGCCCCGTCCGGCGCTCGCGTAGGGCCCCTGGCAGCGATGCGGCCCACATCGCCGTGGCTTGCTGGCGGCCACATGCGTTCCGCCGGTCGAGACGCGGAATGACACAACGCTGGTCTATGATGGCTGGCCTGTGACCCGCAGCCCGAGCCTCGTCCTCAGCGTCGCCCTCGCCCTCGTCTCCGGCCCGTCGTGCGGCTTCTTCTCGCGGGCCACACCCCCTCCGCCGACGCGGGGCGTCGTGCTCGTGCTCGCGGACGGCTTCGGCGGCGGGGGGAGGGCGGCGAGCACGCCGGCGCTAGCGCGGCTCGCGGCCTCCGGCCGCTCCTTCGAGGTGGCCTTTGCTCCCGACCCGGATCCGGGAGCCGCGCGCGCGGCGCTGCTCGGGAGCGGCGGCCGGTCGATCGCCGCGCTCTTCCGCGCCCGCGGCGCGGCGGTGGCCGGTGTCGGCAGCGGCCGCGCTCTCCCGCTCGAGCCCGAGGCCCTCGACCTGCACCTTCCCGGCCGCGTCGACGACGTGGCGGTGGCCTCCCGCCTCGGGGAGTGGCTGCGGGCCCAGTCGGGGCGTTTCCTCCTCGTCGCGGCCGTGGGCGGAGAGCCGGGGCCGGTGCCGGGCCAGCCGCC
>JBGPQQ010000075.1:0-10277 GCA_041489115.1 Vicinamibacteria bacterium
GACGGCCCCCTTGTGGCCCAGGAGCAGGTGGGGCTCCTCGCCGGTCGGCGGCCCGGCCCGCACCACGCCCTCCGCGTCTCCGGTGACGACGACACGGCCCGAGGGAGACAGGCGGACGGCCGTCAGCCGCGAGCCATGCGTCGTGATCCGGCGGGAGGTGTTCGCCGCGAGGTCGAAGAGGAGCAGGTCCTCGTGGGCAGCCCCAATCGAGCTCCGTCCCAGGGCGAGGAGCTTGCCGGCCTCGGCGCGCAGCGCCTCGGCCTTATCGGCGGAAGGGATTGACGATTCGCACGCGGCCGAAGCTCCGGCCGTGCTGGAGATCCTCGGACAGCACCTCTTCGCATCCGGCGGCAGAAGCGGCCGTGAGGATGAGTGCGTCCCAGAACGAGATCCGGTCGCGACGGCCGCTGACCGCGGCGGCCAGGATCATGTCGGGATCGACCGGGACCACGGAAAGCTCCATGAGCCTGCGCAGCGCGGCCTCCGCCTCGGCCGCCGGCAACGGCCGCGCGAGCTTGCGGGTGACCGTCACGAAGAACTCCTGGAGGACCTGGGTGCTGACCACCACCGCCCCCTGCTCGAGGGCTCGACCAAGGGCGTCACGAGCCTGGGCCTGCTTTTCGGGAGCGTCGGCGTCGAAGAGATAGACCAGAACGTTCGTGTCGAAGAACGTTCTACTCGCCATAAACATCTTCGCGACGCAGCTTGCGGCCCCCGCTTCCGCTCCGGGCGGCCCGCGAGAGCTGCAGGAGCTCCCGGATCGCCTTTCGGCGCCGCCGATCGTCCTCCACGTAGCTCTCGAGCCGCGCGCGCAGCAAGCGATTGACGGAGGTGCCTTCGCGAAGCGCCCTGAGACGGGCGCGCTTCAGGAGCTGCTCATCGACGGCTATGGTGAGGTTGGCCATGGTCCAGTATCACGGGATCAGTGTAGCACGGGGTCGGCGCACCACCCTACCGCTCGCGGAGGAGCCGCGGATCGCTGTCACCTCGGCCTACGTGTTCGGCAGCGTCGCCGAAGGGCGGGCGCATCGCCAGAGCGACGTCGACGTGGCCGTCCTGCTCGTCCGCGACGCTCACCCGAGCCCGGCCGACCGGTTCGACGCGAGGCTTCGGCTCTCGGCGCGGCTCCGCGACCGCCTGAGGCGTTCCGTGGACGTCGTCATCCTCAACGACGTCGCGCCGGGCCTGGGCCGCCACGTCGTGAGCCGGGGCCTCCGCGTCCTGTGCCGGGATGGTGAGGCGGACCATGCCTTCGTGCGGGACGTGCAGCTGCGGGCGGCCGACCTCGAGCCGTTCCTGCGGCGGCTCCGCAGGGTGAAGGTCGACGCCCTGGTGCGGCCGTGACCTTCCTGGTCGAGCGGCTGGCCGAGCTACGCTTCCCGCCGGACCTCGTCGAGCCGCTGCCGGGCTTCCGCAACGTCGTGATCCACGAGTACGTCGCGCTCGACCTGCGGCGCGTGGTCGAGGCCCTCGACCACCTGGAGCCGGTGGCGCGCTTCGCAGAGGTCGTCCGCTCGATCGAGGCCTGACCGCTCATCGGGTCGGCACGATCACCAGGTCGGCGCGTCGTTCCAGCCGGGGAACGGGCCGATCTCGAGCTTGCAGCCCCAGGGAGAGGCTGCGTCGCTCAGTAGAAGAGGACGACGCCTTCGCCCTTCTGCTTGATGCGCTTCTCGGCGAGGGCGAGGATGGCGTCGCGGCGGGCGAGCAGCCCTTCGAGCTGCATCTTGTCCATCCAGGGGCCCAGCTTCTCCTCGAGGAGCGGGAGGTCGAGCGTCTTCAGCTTCTCGAGGACGGAGCGGGAGAAGCACTGCAGGTCGTCGGGCACCATCAACTGGGTCTGGATGCGGAAGGCACGCGAGTTGTCGATCGCGTTGACACGGAAAGTCGGGTCGATGAGCACGTTGCGGATGTTCTGGAAGTCGGTGTTGTACGTGAGCTGGTGAAGCATCCGCACGTTGTGCAGCTGGTTGTTCCAACGCGGAAGGTGGGGGGGCTCGAGCTTCCGCTTGCGGCGGTCGTCCTCGGTCATGGCCTGCTCCACCCAGAGCTGGAGGGAGCCCACGCGGCCTTCGATGCGACGCTCCACGGTCGGCGGAACGAGGTTGAGCCCCAGCAGCTTGTCGAGCTCGTAGGCCGCGACCTCGCTCTTCCACGAGTCGCGGAAGTCGAACTCCCACCCGCGCTCCATCCGCTGCTGGCCGGGCTTGTGAACGTCGATGGTTTTCCAGACCGCGTGCAGGGTCCGCTTGTCGTCGGTCAGGGTGAGCCGCTCCGGACGGGTGATCCCCTTGCCGATGCCCTCCCTGTCGACCACGCGGGCCGTGCGCAGGAACTCCTCCGCCTCCTGCCCCTGGAGCAGCAGGCCCGAGGTCTTCTGCTCCTCCCCGGCGATGGGGCCGGCGAGCGCGAGGGCCAGCGCAGCGCAGCACACGAGGACGGGAGCCTTCATCTTGCACCTCCGCGGAATCGTTGCCCGAGTCTGCGCTTCCGGGCCTCCGGGACTCAAGGGGAATCGTGAGCCGGACGGCCTGGCCTCCGGCCGAGCGCGACAAACGGCTTCGGCCTTGACGAGTGCACTAGAATCCCAACAGTCCCCAGCAAGGAGGAGTCCATGAAAGGCAGATTCGCCGGCATTCTGGCTCTGGTCGCGGTCTCGTCGCTGGCCGTCGTCGCGAGCCTCCACAGCCAGGCCAAGCTGGATTCGAAGACCGGGCTCTATCGCATCGAGGGCTCGGTGAAGGCCATCGACAAGGACAAGGCAATCATCACGGTCAAGGAGGCCAGCAGCGCGAACATCACCTGGAGCGTCATGTACACCAAAGACACCGCCTTCACCCTGCGAAACACCGAAGCCAAGATCGATGCCGTCGAGGTCGGTCGCCAGGTCGTCTGCCTCGGGAAGATCGCGGACCCGGTGAAGGAGAAGACGCACCTGACCGCGGTTCGCGTCGAGGTCCGCACCAAGTAGTCGAAGTCACCGGACGAAGGCGGAGAACCGGGTCGGGCCGGCTGGCGGCGACCCAGGGAGATTTGTGTCTCAGGCCGGCCCGGCCTCATGCGCGGGGCTACGCCAGCTCGAGCCAGCGCCGCAGATCGTGACGCTGGCGTGCGTGGGGTTGAACAGATCGGACTGCACGACCAGGGCCGGCCGAGGCTTGCCGGTGTAGGCGCCGCGCGCGGCGACGACCACGATGGAGCCGCGCTTCACCGCCAACCCTTCACGTCGGCGGTGCGTTCGAGGAACCGGAGCGCCTCCCGCTCCGAAGCGCGACCGCTCACGAGCAGGGACTGACGCCGGGCCTCCCGGGCCGGATCTTCGGGCGCACGGCCGCGCCGCTGGCGCTTCAACCCGGCGAGCCCGAGCGTGGCGAGCTCGTCGAAGAGGTGGACGGCGGAGCGCATCGACTTCTTCCAGTCGCCGAGGTGCAGGCTCTCGTCCTCCGAGTGCGTGGCGCACCCCGGATCCTCGACGCCGGTGAGGAGGCACGGCGCGCCGGGGAGGGCGTCGGCGAAGGGCTTCAGGAAGCCGATCGACGCCCCGGAGCCGATCAGGGCCGGCTTCCTGCCGTAGCCCTTCTCGAGCGCGCGCATCGCCGCCTCGAAGGCCGGCCCCGAGGGCTCGGTCGTCCACCAGGGCGTCGTGCGCGTGATCCGCGCGGCGACGCGGGCGCCGGCCGGCGGCTTCGCGGTCAGCTTGCGGACGAGCCGCTCTCCCGCTTCCTGCGAGTCCATGTCCGGCACGGTCCGCAGCGAGAGCCTCGCCCGGGCGGAGTCGAGGATCTGGTTGGCGGCGCCGTGGATCGGGTGCGCCTCGATCGCGATGACCGTCAACGACGGCCGTGTCCAGACCTGCTCGTAGACGCTGCAGCCGCGCTCGCGCTCGAGGCGCGTGCCGGGCAGCATCCCCGCCCCCCGGCGGAAGGCGGCTTCCGAGAACGGCAGGCGGCGCAGTCGCCGGCGCCGGGCGGCGCTCGGCCGCGCGACGCGGCGGTAGAGGCCGGGGACGTCGATCTTCCCGTCCTTCGCGCGCAGATCGTCGAGGAGGCGGCAGAGGATCCGGACCGGGTCGGGCACGGCGCCCCCGAAGTCGCCGCTGTGGACCGGGCGGTCGAGGCAGGTCACCTCGACGTCCACCTGCACGAGCCCACGGAGCTGCCACGTCAGCGCCGGGACGCCGGCCGCGAAGTTGGAGGTGTCGGAGAGGACGAGAACGTCCGCGTCGACCCTCGAGCGGTAGCGCGCGAGGAACTCCGGGAGGTGCGTCGAGCCGACCTCCTCTTCCCCTTCGATCAGGAACTTGAGGTTGACCGGCACGCGGCCGGCGGCCCCCAGGCACGCCGAGGCCGCGGCCACCCAGGCGAGGAAGCCTCCCTTGTCGTCGGCGGTGCCGCGCCCGTAGAGGCGGCCCTTCCTTTCGACGGGGAGGAACGGCGGGCTCGTCCACCTCTCCGCCGGCCCCGGGGGCACCACGTCGTGGTGGCCGTAGACGAGGACGGTCGGCGCGCCTGGCGCGTGCAGCCAGTCGCCGTACACGTACGGCGGCACGCCCGGCAGGTCGAGGACCGCGACGTTCTCGACGCCGAAGCGCCCGAGCACCCCGGCGGTGACCTCGGCCGAGCGGCGCAGGTCGTCGGGCGGGAAGCCCGCGGCCGAGACGCTGGGGACGCGCACGAGCTCGCAGAGCGCGTCCTTGAACTCGCCGAACCGCTTCTCGACGGCCCGCAAGCCGGCGGGCAGCGCTCGATCCGTGGCTGCCACTACATCACGGCGGTCGGCGGGGCGGGCTCGTCGGCCGCACCCGCCTTCGACAGCGGACGATAGACCATGTAGAGCGCGAGGCCGATCATCACCAGCACGGCGAGCCAGCCCGCGATCCCGGCGAAGCCCGGCACCTGCGGGAAGCCGATCTCGATCCCCGGTGTCGCCTTCCAGGCCTGGTAGGCCACGACCCCCGCCGCCGCGAGGCCCATGAGCGCCTCGCCGGCGATGAGGCCTGAGGCGGTGAGGACGCCCGCGTTCTCGACCCGCGCCTTCTGCGCCGTGTTCAGGCCGCGCTTCTCGGCCTGCTTGTCGACGAGGCCGCGCAGCACGCCGCCCACGAAGATCGCGAAGGTCGTCTCGAGCGGCAGGTACATGCCGACCGCGAAGAGCATGGGGCTCCGCACCTTGACGAGCACGAGCGAGAGGCCCATGGCGATGCCGACGATCACGAGCGGCCAGGCCATCTCGCCGCCCACGATGCCCTGGGAGAGCGCGGCCATGAGCCCGGCCTGGGGCGCCGACAGCCTCGGGCCGCCGAACCCCCCGTTGTCGGGGAAGGCGGCGAGGTCCGAGGTGTGGAGCAGGTACAGCGGGAAGAACAGGACGAGGCCGGCGAAGACGACGCCGATGATGTCGCCGACCTGCATCTTCCACGGGGTGCCGCCGAGGATGTGGCCGACCTTGAGGTCCTGCAGCATCTCGCCCGCCACCGCCGAGGAGACGCACACGACCGCCGCCACGCCCAGGACGGCGGCGACGCCCTCCACCCCCTTCACGCCCACGATGACCATGGTCAGCGCCGCCACGATGGTCGTGGCCAGGGTCAGGCCCGAGATCGGGTTGTTGGAGGAGCCGATCATGCCGACGAGGTTGCCGGAGACGGCGGCGAAGAAGAAGCCGGTCACCAGCATGACGATCGCGGCGAAGATCGCCCCGGACAGCACGCCCGTGAAGTAGAAGTAGAGGCCGATCATCAGCACGAAGACGACCGCGATCCCCATGAGCACGGTGCGGAAGGGCAGGTCGCGGTCGGTGCGGGCGGTGCTCTCGTGGGCGGCCGCCGACTTCTTCACGTCGGCGACTCCCCGCTTGATGCCGGTGATCAGGTTCTTCCGCATCCGCCACAGCGTGAAGGTGGCGCCCACCAGCATGCCGCCCACCGCGATCGGGCGGACGATGAACCGCCAGATGTGCCCGGCCATCCCGGCCCAGCCGATCGTCCCGTCGGCCGCGGTGTAAGCGGGGGCGAGCTGCGGGCCGAGGAAGAAGACGAGGAGCGGGACGAAGAGGCCCCAGGCGAGGAGGCCGCCCGCGAAGTTCAGCGCGCCCAGCTCGGGCCCGATGATGTAGCCCACGCCCAGGTAGGCCGGGCTGACCCCGGGGGCCTGGAAGGTCGAGACGCCGCCCGCGGCGACGGTGGACGAGTCCGCCTTGAGCCCGAAGCGGACGAAGCTCTCCTTGAGACGGCCCACCGCGAGCTGGAACTCGTTCGAGGCGCGGAAGACCCCGGCGTCCCCGAGCAGCTTCACGATGGCCCCGACGCCCATGGCGCTGAAGAGCTGCATCGCGGCGTCGGCCCCGCGCTGGCCGGCCTTGTGGATCTCCGACGCCGCCACCGACTCCGGGAACGGCAGCGAGCGGTCGTCCACCATGACGCGGCGCAGGATCGTGACGAAGAAGACCCCGAGGATTCCGCCCACGATCATCAGCGCGCTCGCGATGAGGTACTCCTTGAGGTTGACCTCGCGGAAGCTCCACATCTGGAGGATCACGAAGGCGGGGATCGTGAAGATCGCGCCGGCCGCCACGGACTCGCCGATGGAGCCGACCGTCCGCGCGAAGTTCTCCTCGAGCAGCGACCCCTTGAAGGCGCGCAGCACCGCCATGCCGATGACCGCGGCCGGGTAGGTGGCGGCGATCGTCATGCCCGCCCGCAGCCCGAGGTACGCGTTGGCGGCCCCGAGGACGACGCACATGACGAGGCCGAGGACGAGCGCCCGCAGCGTGAACTCCGACATCGTGGAGTCCGCGGGGACGTAGGGCTTGAATTCCTTGTCGCTCATGAAGCCTCCCTTGTCGGTCCCGCGGAGCGGCCGGAGGAGCGGGCTGGCCGGATGTCGCGCGGATTGTACCCCAGGCCGGAGGCCGCATCCCGCGCCGGTTCGCGGACGAGCCCGGGCTCGTCTAGACTCCGCACCGGGAGGCTTCCGATGCCGCAGTCCGCCGTCGGCGCCGCGCTCGGCCACGCCGAGTCGCACGTCGGCGAGGTGAAGGCCCGCCTGGCCGATCTCGTCCGGATCCCGAGCGTGTCGGCCGAGGGCTTTCCGCCCGGGGAGGTGCGCCGCTCGGCCGAGACGACCGCGGCCGTCCTGCGCGAGGCCGGCCTCGAGAACGTGCGCCTCCTCGAGATGCCGGGCCGGCACCCCTACGTCTACGCCGACTGGCTCCACGTCCCGGGCGCGCCCACCCTGCTGGTCTACGGCCACCACGACGTGCAACCCGCGGGGCGGCCGGAGAAGTGGGTGACCCCGGCCTTCGAGCCGGCCGAGCGCGGCGGGCGGCTCTACGGGAGGGGAGCCGTGGACGACAAGGGCACGTTCATGACCCACGTCGCCGCGGTCCGCGCGTGGCTCGAGACCTCGGGCCGGCTGCCGCTCAACGTGAAGCTCCTCATCGAAGGGGAGGAGGAGATCGGCTCGCCGGGCCTCGAGGCGTTCCTGGCGCGGTACGCCCGGCTCCTCGCCGCCGACGTCGCCGTCCTCGCCGACACCGGCAACTTCGACGTGGGCCACCCCGCGCTCACCTACCAGCTCCGCGGCATCTGCCAGGTGGACGTCGAGGTGCGCTGCCTGGCGCAGCCCGTCCACAGCGGCTTCTGGGGCGGGCCGGTGCCGGACGCGGTGCGCATCCTCGCCCGCCTCGTCGCCGACCTCGAGAAGCCCGACGGCTCGCTGAACGTCCCCGGGCTCTACCGCTCCGTGGCGAAGACGGGAGGGCGCCAGCTGCGGCGGATCCGCTCGCTCCGCTTCGACGCGGCGAAGTTCCGCGCCTCGGCGGCGATGAAGCCGGGCACCCGCTTCGTCGGCGAGAAGGCCTACTCCGTGTGGGAGCGCCTCTGGACGCGGCCCGCGCTCACCGTCATCGCCCTCGAGGCCCACCCCATCGCGGGCTCCTCCAACCAGATCATCGACTCGGCGCGGGCGCAGCTCTCGATGCGCACCGTGCCCGACATGGACGCCCGGGCCGCCGGTAAGCTGCTCGTGAGGAAGCTGACGTCCCGCCCGCCGGCGGGGGCGAAGGTGACGGCCCGGGTCAGCGGCGCCTCGCTCTGGTGGACCACCGATCCCGAGGGTCCGGCCTTCGAGGCGGCGCGGCGCGCGCTGCGGAAGGGTTACGGGCGCGAGGCGGCCATGATCGGGGCCGGCGGCTCGATCGGCTTCGTGAAGCCCTTCTCCGACGCCCTCGGCGGCGTGCCGTGCCTTCTCATGGGCGTCGAAGACCCGTCCTCGGCCATCCACTCCGAGAACGAGAGCGTCCACCTCGGGGACTTCCTGAACGCGATCCGCGCGGCGGTGCACCTGTACGACGAGCTGTCCCGGGCGCCCCTTTCTTCCCGATCGGGTCCGGGCTGACGTACCCGCCGCGACGCTGAGGTCCGCGCCGTCAACCGTCATCGGATGGGACGCACGGAGGCACAGGGATGATCGCGCTCGCGCTGGCGGCTGCCCTCGCGACCGAGTTCGTGTTCGAGCGTGCGCCGTTCCGGTCCGCCCACGCGGCCACGGTCGTGGAGACGCGGGACGGGCTCCTCGCCGCGTGGTTCGGCGGAACGGAGGAGGGGCGTCCGGACGTCGGCATCTGGGTGTCGCGGCGACGCGAAAGCGGCTGGTCGGCGCCGATCGAGGTCGCGACCGGCCGTCAGCCCGACGGCACGCGCCACCCCTGCTGGAACCCGGTGCTCTTCCAGCCGTCGCACGGCCCGCTGCTCCTCTTCTACAAGGTCGGTCCCAACCCGCGCGAGTGGTGGGGCCTCGCGCGCACGTCAACCGACGAGGGGCGTTCGTGGTCGGACGCGATCCGGCTGCCGGCCGGGATCCTCGGTCCCATCCGCGCCAAGCCCGTCGAGCTCGCCGGCGGAGACGTGCTCGCCGGATCGAGCACCGAGGACGCCGGCTGGGTCGTGCACATGGAGCGCTGGACGCCCGTCGACCCGGCCTCGGCCGCCGCCTGGCGGAGGAGCGGCCCGCTCAACGACCCGAAGGAGCTCGAAGCCATCCAGCCGACGCTCCTCGTGCACTCGCCGGCGCGGCTGCAGGCCCTCTGCCGCAGCCGGCAGGGTGTGGTCACGGAGGCCTGGTCCGAGGACGGCGGGACCACCTGGGGCCGGATGACCGCGACGGCGCTGCCGAACCCGAGCGCCGGGATCGACGCGCTGCGGCTCGCGGACGGGCGCTTCCTTCTCGTCTACAACCCGACGACGACCGGCCGCGACCGGCTCGAGATCGCGGTCTCGGCCGACGGCAAGGCGTGGCGCCGCGGCGTCGTCCTCGAGGACTCGCCGGGCGAGTACTCCTACCCCGCGGTCATCCAGTCCCGGGACGGCCTCGTCCACGTCACCTACACGTGGAAGCGCGAGCGGATCAAGCACGTCGTCCTCGCCCCCGCGGCGATACAGTAGGGAGGATACAGGTGAGAGGGAGGCGGTCGATGAATGCACAGAGCCACGCCCGGGTCCGGCAGCTCGGGGCCCACGGACCGAGCACGTTTCCCCTCTCGCTCGGCTGCATGGGGCTCTCGCCCGACGAGGTGCGCCGCCTGGAAGAGGCCGTTCCCGCCTCCGCGGTCGCGGGCACGCGGTACCCGGAGCAGGGCATGCGCACGCTCGACAGCGAGCGCTGAAGCATGCCGCGCCGGGGTTCTCGGGCCTGAGATGTTCGAGGTGCTCGTCGCCGGGGCGATCGGGGCGTTGGCCGGCGGCCTCGCCTGGGCGGTCGCGCGGTGGAGCGGCCCCGCCGGCAGCCAGCGGCACCGGACGGTGCTGCTCGTGTCGTTCGTCGCCCTCTTCACGCTCGGCAACTCGGCGCTGATGCCCCACGCGCGCGCCTGGAAGCAGGAGCGCGACGTCCTTGCCCTGCTCGCGAGCGAGCCGCTCTTCGCGGCGGTCCTCGCGGACGAGCCCTCGCTGCGGGAGCCGCTGCGCGCCGGCCTGCTGAAGGCCTTCCGCAGCGGCGAGCGCGGCGAGGCTCTCCTGGTGGGGCAGCGGCTGCTCAGCCCGCGGCTGTGGCGGTACGTGCCGGAGGCCTCCGACGCGGCCGCGCTCGGGCTCGGCCGGGCGCTGGTCGCGACCCTCACGGACCTGCAGGCGCGCGACCCGGAGCAGTGCTACCGCTTCCTCTTCCCGGCGGTGGCGGGGCCGCCGAGGGGCGGCGCCTCCGCCCGGGACGACCAGCTCCTGGCCGCGCTGCGGGCCGTCGTGGCGTCCGCCCGCGACGGGTCGGCCGAGCCGCTCGATC